>CALZYS010000108.1 GCA_945830345.1 uncultured Prevotella sp. | reverse complement strand
GCAGTTTGACATTGAGTCCGCCATAAGCCACGGGGTTGTGGGTGGCAACGATAAAGGGCGGCACATCCTTGGAGATACGCACACCCGAGGTGATGAGCGAACCGCCGCCTACGCGCACTCCGGGATTGATGATGACCGACGAGGAGAACATGATACCACTGGATATCACGCAGTCGCCTGCCACCTTCGTTCCATAACCGAAGGTGCAGTAGTCGCCAATCTTGGTGTCGTGCGACACATGCACACCCTCCATAAAGAAGTTGCGGTTGCCGATACGTGTCTGTCCGTCCTTGAATGTGGCACGGTTGATTACCACATTCTCGCGGAAGATATTCTCGTCGCCAATCACCAACTCGGTGGCATCGCCACGATAGTTGAAGTCCTGTGGCTCGGCTGCCAACACAGTGTTCTGATATACCTTATTGGCACGTCCCATCCTCACTCCATTCATGATTGAAGCGTAGGGATAGATGATGCAGTCATCGCCGATGACCACGTCGCCCTCGATATAGGCAAAGGGATAGATGGTAACGTTCTTACCAATCTTCGCCTTAGGGTCTATATATGCTTTGTCACTAATATTGCTCATAAGAACTTTAATATTTTAATTCTTTAATTCTTTAATTTCGCGTCGCAGACGCGACTCACTCTCTTCCTCCTCCAAGTGCCGAGTAGAGGCTGACCACCGCCTGCATCTTGTTGAAGTCGTCGGTCACCTTGGATATCTGGGCGTTGAGCAGGTTGCTCTGAGCCGAGATAACCTCAAGATAAGAGGCAGAGCTTGACTTGAAGAGTTCGCGGGTCATATCGACATTCTTGGTGAGCACATCCACGCGCTTGGCGTCGAGTTGTGACATCTCTTCCGACGAGTTGTATTTCACCAAGGCATTGCTCACCTCTGCACCAGCCGAGAGCACAGCCTGCTGCCATGTGTTGAAAGCCTGCTCCTGCTGATACTTAGCCACCTTCAAGCCTGCCACGAGACGGCCGTTCTGGAAGATGGGCTGCACAAGGCTTCCCACTGCCGACAAGAGCCACTTGCCGGGATTGACAATGCCTGCACCTGAGTTGTTGGTAAACGCTCCCGTGCCGCTGATAGTGATCTTGGGATAGAAGTTGGAGCGTGCCTGCTGGGTGTTGTAGAAACATGAGGCGAGCGACATCTCGGCATAGTGTACATCAGGACGGTTGGCAAGCAACTGTATGCCAACACCCGTTGAGAACTCGGTGGGCAGCTGCTGGTTGGCGAGTTTGCCGCGAGATATTGCCTGTGCCTGCTGGCCGAGAATGAGCGAGAGTGAATTTTCCACCTCTCTTATCTGACGCTTCATGTCGGCGATATTTGTCAGCACTCCGTAATGACTTGCCTCTGCACTCTGCACGCTGGTCTCGTTGGCACGTCCCAGGTCTTTCTGCAACTTCATGATGCGCCATGTGTCCTGCGTCAACTCCGACATCGAGTTGAGTATCTCCAACTGGCGGTCGAGCATAAGCAATGTGTAGTACATATTAGCCACATTGGTGATGAGCTTGGTCTTCACCACGAGCTGATAGTCCTTCATGCCGAGCAGCTGCATCTGTGTGCTGCGCTTTACATTGAGCAGATTGCCGAAGAGGTCAAGGCTCCACGATGCCGACACCGGCAATGAGTATATCTTCGAAGCCTTGTTGCCGTTCCACTGCGAGATGGTGCCCTGCGGAGAGAGTGCCACCGAAGGCAGGAACGCCAACTTTGCCATCATGAGCTGAGCCTCCACCATCTTCACGTTGAGTGCGCAGTTGAGATAGTCGGTATTGTGGGTCAATGCAGTCTCGATGAGTGTCTGCAACTGTGGGTCGGTGAACACCTGACGCCAAGGAAGATTGCCGAACGATGTTGTGTCGGCCACTGCGAGCGTGTCAGTGTCCGACTGCACGTCGCGAATGAGTCCTTGGGCGTTGACCTCAGGACGTTCATATTTGTTGTAAATCCCACAGCTCACAAGCATCAATGCCGAGGCTGCAAATGGAATAATAATCTTTATTTTCATAATTCAAATCTTATTATTTTATATTTTGGGGAGTTAGAAGGAGTTAATCCTTAAACTTACTCCTCCCCCCTGTCTCTCTTCTCAATGAGCTTCTGAAGTTCGGCAGCAGCAAACGGATTGGCAAACTGCTTGATTTCAGACTCCACATGAGCCTCGTCGTCGGCAAACTTCATCGGCGAGATGCGCTCCTGTAACCACTGGAACACAGCGAAGAGGGCAGGCACGATGAACACCTGGAGCAACGTTCCGAGAAGCATACCGCCCACAGCGGCCGCACCAAGGGTCTGGTTACCGTTCTTACCCACTCCCGAGGCGAACATCAGAGGCAACAGACCGATGATCATCGCCAACGATGTCATAAGGATAGGACGCAGACGGGCTGCGGCTCCGAGGATGGCCGAATACTTGATAGCCATACCCATCTGACGGCGCTCAAGTGCGAACTGCACGATAAGGATGGCATTCTTTGCCAACAATCCGATAAGCATGATGAGCGCAATCTGCATGTAGATGTCGTTGGAGTGACCGAAGAGCTGTGTGAAGATGAATGCTCCGGCAAGACCGAACGGTATGGAGAGGATAACAGCCAAAGGCAGGATGTAACTCTCATACTGAGCCGACAGGATCAGATATACGAACACGATACACATCACGAAGATGATGGCAGTGGAGTCGCTCGACTCACGCTCCGAACGTGTCAAACCCGAGTAGTCGATACCATATCCCTGTGGCAACACCTGCTCTGCCACTTCCTCGATGGCACGGATGGCGTCACCCGAAGAATAGCCTGTGGCTGCCGATGCGTTGACGTTGATACTGGTGAAGAGGTTGAATCGGTTGACGTTCGACGGACCATACACACGGTGCAGGTTGCAGAACTCCTTCACGGGCGACATTCCAGCCGGAGTGCGCACGTAGATACTGTTCAGTCCGTCAGGACTCATACGGCTTGCCACGTCACCCTTGATCATCACGCGGTAGAGCTTACCGTAGGCATTCATGTTCGAGGCATACAGACCACCATAGTAACCCTGCAATGTAGAGAGCACTGTGCTTGGCGCAATACCTGCCTGCTTACACTTTGCCACATCCACATCCACCATATACTGCGGATAGTTAGGGTTGTATGATGTCATGGCCTGAGCAATCTCGGGGCGCTTGTTGAGTTCGGCGAGATAGTTCTTGGTGATCTCGAAGAACTTGTTGAGGTCGCCACCCGTCTTGTCCTGCATGGTGAATGTCACACCGTTGGTCATACCGAAACCGTTGATCATAGGCGGTGCGAAGGCAAGAATCTGTGCATCCTTGATTTCGGCAGTCTGCTTGTATATCATACCGAGCACGGCGGTGTTAGACATCGGGTTGAGGAAGAAACGCTTGATACCGTCGCCCTGCCACAGTCCCGAGAGATTATAGAAGAATCCCGCCGGACGCTCCTCGAATGGCTTCAGTTTGATGATGAACGTAGCCTGGTCGGAACCCTGACCTGCTATGAAGTTATATCCCAACAGACGCTCGCGGGTCTTGATGGCGGGGTTGGCTGCAAGCAACTTGTCAATCTGGTCAACACACTCGCGAGTGCGCGCCTCACCAGTACCAGGAGCCATAGATACCGTACAGAACAATACTCCGTTGTCCTCGTCGGGCACCAGTCCGGTGTTGGTGGTTGCCATGCTGACAACAAGTATCACAATACCGAGAGCCACTGTCACTCCGGCTGCAATGCGATGCTTGATGACATTCTCCACACCTTTCTTATATTTGGCCTGAATCCTGTTATACTGATAGTTGAAAGCCTCGTGGAATCTGTCAATCATCGACTTCTTGTGCTCGCCGTCCTCCGAATGAGGCTTCAGCAGGATGGCACAAAGCGCAGGCGAGAGGGTCAAGGCGTTGAGCGCGGAGATAAGGATGGACACCGCCATGGTGATACCGAACACACGATAGAACGTACCGCTCGTACCGCCCATGAACGACACAGGCACGAACACGGCTGCCATAACGAGGGTAATTGAGATGATAGCACCCGTAATCTCGTTCATGGCGTCGATAGAGGCAGTCAACGCACTCTTGTAGCCCTGGTCGAGCTTGGCGTGCACAGCCTCAACCACCACGATGGCGTCGTCAACCACAATAGCGATGGCAAGTAGCAATGCCGAGAGCACAAGCAGGTTGATGGTGAATCCGAATATCCACAGGAAGAGGAACGTACCAATAAGAGCCACTGGCACGGCAATCATAGGAATAAGCGTTGAGCGGAAGTCCTGCAGGAAGATATACACCACGAGGAACACCAGTACGAGGGTGAGCACCAGGGTGAACACCACCTCCTCGATGGCTGCGAAGAGGAACTCCGTCACGTCCATGTTGATCTTATACTCCATTCCTGGGGGGAACGACTTGGCCTGCTTCTCAAGCTCGGCCTTCACGTCGGCTGCAATCTGTGTGGCGTTGGAGCCTGCAATCTGCTGCACCATACCCATCACAGAGGGATTGCCGTTGTTCTTCATCGACACACTGTAGTCGAGTCCGCCAAGTTCCACCTTAGCCACGTCCTTCAGTCTGAGGGTCTGTCCGTTGGCATCCGAGCGGATGATGATATCGCCATATTCCTCGGGAGTCTTCAAGCGTCCCTTGTAGCGCATCACATATTGGAACGAAACATTCGACTGCTCACCAAACTTACCCGGTGCAGCCTCGATGTTCTGCTCGGCAAGGGCAGCCGACACGTCCGACGGCATCATGTTGTATTGCTTCATCTTGTCGGGCTGGAGCCATATACGCATTGAGTAGGTCTTCATACCCGGCGACATCACTCCACCCACACCGTTGATACGCTTGATGGCAGGAATGACGTTGATGTCGTTGTAGTTGGTGAGGAACTCGTCGTCATATCGTCCGTCCTTGGATGTAAGGGTGAACATGATAACGTTTGAGGTCTGCTGCTTGGTAACAGTCACACCCACGCGAGTTACCTCAGCAGGCAGAAGGGCCTGAGCCTGCGACACACGGTTCTGCACGTTCACGGCAGCCATGTCGGCATCAGAGCCTTGCTTAAAATACACTGTAATAGAGGCCGAACCGTCGTTGGTGGCCTGCGATGTCATGTATGTCATATTCTCCACACCGTTGATACTCTCCTCAAGAGGCGTGATCACGGAGTTGAGCACTGTCTGTGCGTCAGCACCCGTATATGTGGTGCGCACCGAGATGGTAGGCGGCGCCACATCCGGGAACTGCTCGATAGGCAGTGATATAAGTCCGATAAGTCCGAGGATAACGAAGAATATCGATATCACCGTCGAGAGCACCGGACGCTTGATGAAATTTGTAAATGTCATAACTACGATTTTTTTGAGTTGACGAGTTGACAAGTTAACAAGTGAACAAGTTATTTGTTCTTTCTGATTCTGTCAACTTGTCAACTGAGTATCAACTCGTCAACTTGTCAACTCGTCAACTTGTCAACTGAATTATTACTTCTTACTGCTAAGTGCGTCAATCACTGCCGACGCCGACTCCTGTCCTTCGCCCAGTTTGGCGGCATCGTCTATCTTCTTCTGATACTGAGCCTCGGTGATAGGCTTGATTTCCATACCGTCGTGAAGCGAGGTGATACCCTTCGACACATAGCGGTCGCCAGTCTTCAATCCGTCGGTCACGATATAGTTGATGCCATCGTTCTGCGGATTAACCTTAATCTCGGTGTATTTCACCTTGTTGTCCTTGCCCACGAGATAAACGAACTTCTTGTTCTGCACCTCCGAGGTAGCCACCTGCGGGATGATGACGGCATTGCTGTTCACACTGGGGATGACAATCTGACCGGCACCACCCGAGCGCAACTCATGGCGTGGATTGGCAAAACGTGCGATGAGCGACACCGAACCCGTTGTGGCGTCAATCACTCCACTTGCCTTCACCACCTTACCCGGCTCCGAGTAGATGCTGCCGTCGGCAAGTTGCAGTTTCACTGCGGGGAATGCGGCAAGCGCACCGCTCACTCCACCCACGTTCTTGGTCATGTTGAGCATGTCCTTCTCAGTAACCGAGAAATACACCTCCATGGTGTTGATATCAGACACGGTGGTCAGAGGCTCTGCACTTGCCGAACTAACGAGCGCGCCCACCTTGAAGGGCAGTGAACCTACAACACCCGAAGCCGGACTCTTGACATAGCAATAGCTGAGCATCTCCTCGGCAGAGGCGAGACCAGCCTTGGCCTGTGCCAACTGGGCCTGCACGGTGTTGTATGTGTTCTCGGCAGTCTGCAGTTCGTATTGTCCGATGACGTTAGCCTCAAAAAGTTTCTTGGCGTTCTCGTATGTCAGTTTTGCTGTCGCAAGCTGGGCCTGGGTGGTGTTCACCGCAGCCTTTGCCTGGCGCATCTGAGCCTGATAGGTCTCGTTGTCAATCACAAACAGGAGCTGTCCAGCTGATACACTTTGTCCTTCCTGAACACATACCTTAGTAATGAATCCAGATACCTTCGGACGTATCTGCACGTCCTGAATACCCTTGATGGTTGCAGGATAAGTGGTCTGCAACTCCGTTCCCTCTGTAGCGACTGTACGCACGGCATACTCATTGTCGGCGAAATTGGGCTTACCGCCCGACTTGCCTCCACATGATGCGAGCAATGCTCCGAAAGCCGCCATCAAAATAATCTTTCCTTTTTTCATACCTATTAATATATATACTGTTTAATATTTCTTGTCTATTTTTCCAATTATCTCTTGGAATCTGCATTTTCGGAGTGCAAAGATACACATTATTAAAATATAATAGGTAATATTTATTGTTTATTTAACACTTCTTATTCCTATTTTTCACTCTTCCACCCTCTTTTTTGCAATTTATCCTATATTCCGTCCGATTTTTCCACATCCCGAACTTCAGACACGAAGTTGTGGGGTATAACATCAAGTAATGGTATTCAAGTTTCGGAAGTAATAATCTACTAACAACCATCCTACAACGGCGGATATCCGGCGAATTTTTTATTCCGAAACTATAGTTGTGGAATTTTGGAATTTTGGAATTTGGAATTTGGAATTTTTAAGCTCTATTTGGGATCTCAGATTGGGGTCGGATTAAGG
>CALZYS010000107.1 GCA_945830345.1 uncultured Prevotella sp. | reverse complement strand
CGTCAGCACAACGATGCCAACGTACTGGTTATGCCAGGCCGTTTCATCGACAACAAGACAGCAGGTGCAATCATGGACGAGTTCTTCAAGACCACGTTTGAGGGCGGTCGCCATCAGCGTCGTGTCGAGAAGATACCCGTAAGCAAGTAATCATCAGATTCCCTCTATACAATTCTCCCCCATCCTGTCAGAGGTTGGGGGAGTTTTTAAATCTTATTTTTTTTCGATTATGGACCACTCTCTATATAGCCAGTCATTATATCTGTCATTGCCGCTGATGCTGTTCTTCGGGTTTCACATGCTTTTGGGCAGGACACCCGAGAAGAAGGTATTTGCCAACTACCTGTTGTCGCGCCGACTGATGGGCATTGCCTTGCTCATCCTTGCCGCCAACTATAGCGTGCATCTCTTTTGTGCCATACGCCTGAAAGACGTGTATGCCACGATATTGATGAACCTCTCCACCTATTTTCTGTGCTATTGGCTGTTCAGTGCGGCTATGATGACACTGCTCGACAACCACTATGTCACCCGTCGCCGGTTCATGGTTCATACGCTTATGTGGATAGCCTTCTCGTCATTGGCATGCATAGTGACATTATTTTCGCCCTCCGGCGTCATTTTGTCGATAGGCATATTTGCCCTTGCCTCATGGCTTGTGATCTACGGACTCTTCCTTTCCGCCCGCCTGCTTCGCACATACTCACGTGCAATAAAGATGTTTGAGAACACACATTCCGACGACATCGGGTCGTATGTCCGCTGGTTGTCCATCTTCACCTATTGGGCCATCGGCTATGGCGTGAGCTGCGGATTGCTCACTTTCTTACCTAATGAATACGTGTTTATATGGGTTCTGTCGTCCATACCTTTTTATATATATCTATATTGCCAATATCAGAACTACATCTTGTTTTATGAGAGGGTTGAGAGTGCACTGCAGGAGGATATTGATATGCCTGACCTCACCCCAGCCGATGATAAAGAAGAAACAAACACTGGCGGTATGCCGTCGTATTATGCCGACATCGAAAAGCGCATAGGGCAGTGGATAGCCAATGAGGGATACCGCACCCAGGGACTCAGCCTTAACGACCTGTCGATGCTACTATGCACCAATCGCACCTATTTGTCGGATTATATTAAGAATGTCTATCACGTCAGTTTTCGCGACTGGATTACCGACTTGCGCATCGATTATGCCAAGTCATTGATGAAAAGTCAACCCAATCTGATGATTCTTGAGGTGTCCGAGGCATCAGGCTTTGTATCCAAGAGCCATTTCACCCGCACATTCAAGGCCAAGGAAGGGTGCACCCCGTCGCAATGGCGCGACCAACTCAATTAAATAGTCATTCCGACAAATTGTCAGTCTGTTTAGCCCTGCGAATTGCCTATTCAACAATAATGGATGTCATTTCTTCAAAAATTGAAGCAACGACATTTATTTGTTTGCTCCATTCAGATTAATTAACTATATTTGCAGAGAAAATCAACTATAGTTATTATTATGTATTATATGAAGACAACAATTAAAAAGAACAATGGTTTGGTTATTGCTATGGCAAGATTATTCTTTGCATCGTTATTCATAGTGGGGGCTTTGGGCTCCTGCAATGACAATGATGATAACACTGCTAATGACAATATCGAGGATATTGAACCATCGCCAAAGGAAGATGCCTTAACCGTTAATGTTTCCAGCAAAACATTTATCTTCAATGCTGACTATTCAAGTACGGCAGCTGCATTGAGCAAACGACTGAAAAATATCGCCGACAGGATTGACGAGACTGTTGAGTCGGTGGTTATTAATGACAACTGCATACCCTCGCTCACCGAGCAAGACTATCGTGACATCATGTCGGTCATCCTTCGAGGGGGAAGCATTGTTTATTGCTCCCCTACCCAAGACAATGCAGATAAGTTATTCAGAAACCTTCAGCGAGTAGGAAGTCAATATGAACAAAACAGCATCATCGAATCTACCGAAGAAGGAATTGCGGCATTCGACAATATCATGCGAATCAATGAGGGCACTAACGGAGTAATGATTCCTCCTTCGTTGAAGATGTCCACCACTAATGGCGTGTTGTGCGACATATATGCCTTCAAGGGAAGGGACACATACATAGTCGATAACCTCGATGAATCCAAGGTTGTCGAAACATTAACTATCGGTGATGAAGAAGACAACGACGGAGCACCTGTAAGAGAAAACCTACAGATACAAGCGAATGATATCAACGACGATTATCTCACAGGACTTCATGCCGACGGATTGGCCAAATGGATTGACAAGGAAAATAACATCTTCACCAAATTCAATCAGATGATGCGCGGGCAGGCCCTATTGAGATCAGCAATAAAAGCCAACGAGGTCGGAGCAATAGAATTGGACAACATTGCAGCGGCAAGTACCGTCGATTACTCCTTCACAGCCTACGGAGCATACAAAACGGCTCCAGTCACTCTCACCTATGAGATATGGCCGGTGAACAACACCACAGGCACAGATTATTATCTCATTCATCAGCACCTATTAATAGAAAACAGTAAATTAGAAATTGGTCCAAAGGAAAGTATGAAATGGGACGGGCATCTGGCCACTCAATATTATGGTAAGTATAAAGCTGCCTATCATGCTTATTTGGCTGGTATAACTAATGAAGCAAGATTGTTATTAACAAAGGACAAGTATTTTACAGACCACGTATCGCCCACTAATGAGATTGGTGAGGTATCCTTCTCGCAGGGTAGCTCGTGGTCGCTCAACAAATCATTCGTATCCTTGGAACTGTCAGGATCTGTCAGTATGTCTAAATCATATTCATACACCGTTAAAGCCTTGGAATTGTATTATGAAAAGGATAAAAATGGCGTACTACATTGGAATTACTATGCATCTGAGCATCCTCACTGTACGGCATCCAACACTTATGCTGCACATTCTGAACCAAAGAAAATACAGATTAGCGACCTCGACTTAGACTACTGTTGGATATGGCGAGTACCCAATGCCGACACAATATATTCATTCCGGGGCATAGTGACTGCTACGCTCGAAGGAGCTTGGATGAAGCATAAGACTTGGTATAAAGTTGGATATAAGCAATTCAACACCAAGGACAGTATTGAGATTGCACTGCCACAGCCACCACGTTTCCAACAGAAGTGGCAGATGTCATTAGTTCCATACAACGATTCAGCTTTTAAACATATGGAAAAATTCTTAGACGGGTATTTTGTAGCTAATAAGTATCTCAATACTATCACCAAAGATGACACCGTGAACATCAACAGATGGATTGAAACTGTATGCACTGTAGTTAAAAATAATCCCAGAACAGTGCAAGAAGCCTATAAGAATCAGAAATCCGTATCATTCGATCTGATATGGAAAGACTTGATCAATAGTAAAGATTATGCTACCCGCAAATTTGAATTCACATTTCAGTAATTAATAACATAAAATAGATACGATTATGAAAAAAAGAGCATTAATTAAAACAATGATGACAACGCTATCATGCGTGCTTCTGTCAACGTCAATCACCACTGCATGCAGTGATGACGACACACCAGCAAAGCGCACCCCTACACCAACCACAAACGATGCTGTAATGATTAAAGATCAGGCTAAACGCGACATGATTTATTCCTTGGTTGACCTCGAAGGCGACAAGGGACGCATCTACGAGATGTACTACACCGTGGATTACAAGCTCGACGATGCCATAAACTTCGGCATCAATGGACAAGCAAAACTCCAACAGTTCGTGGGTGCCTACCTTATGGATACAAAAGGCAAGAGTGTCAACTTGTCTTACGACGCAGGATGTAGCGCCTTTGCCGCTCCCGACAAGAGTTCAGGTGATTTCTTTATGGGAAGAAACTTCGACTTCAACCATTGGGATGAAGACTCCAACCGTATTGACATCCCCGTGATTGTCGTTCACACAGCTCCCAAGGGAGGCAAGAAGTCGGTATCATTTGTAGATGGCAATTTTGTAGGATATAAGAAAGGATTCTACACCGCTAAGGGAAACGATCTCTCAATGCTGATGGCTGCACCCTATCTTCTGCTCGACGGAATCAACGAGGATGGATTTGCAATCAGCGTCTTGAAGCTCGACGGCAAACCGACAAAGCAGGAGGGTGGCACAAATAAGACCATCTTCACCACCGTTGCCATGCGTATGCTGCTCGACAGGGTATCCACTGTGAAGGAAGCCACCAACATGCTGAAGCAATACAATATGTGTATGGATACGGATACTGCAAGCTACCATTTCTTTATGGCTGATGCCACTGGCGATTATGCCATTGTGGAATACACGGGGGCAGATCCTGATAATGTTAATCCAAGTAATATGGAAGTCCTCAGAGACAACGACACATTGCGCTGTGTCACCAACTTCTACGTGTCACCATCAATGTTGGAAACGAAATTTGGCGGCAATTCCAAGCATGGAAAGAATCGTTATGACAGCCTGAGAATTTATTTGAAGGAATATAATTATAAGGTGACTTTCGCAGAAGGACTCGGATTGCTACAGAAAGTCGCCCAAGGACCAAATGATGACAAAAGTTCCACTGGCTTCACCCAATGGTCGGAAATGTACAACCTCACCAAGCGCCGCTTGACCATGAACCTGACAAGAGAGTGGAACAAGACATTCGAATTTGGTGTTGAGTGATATGTATCCTTTTTAAGCGATACCCGCATCTCTCATAATGATAAAACATCACCTCGGTAATGCTCAACAAGTTGGCATTGCCGAGGTGCTTAGGAAGATGATAATCCACAAATAAATACTCTTTTTCGATTTTTACAATTTATTTTGGTTAATTCGAAATTAATGATTACCTTTGCAGCCAATAATGAATAATTGAGTGACAATGATATACTATTTCTCGGGAACGGGTAATACACGATGGGTGGCAACTGAGATGGCCGCACTATTGGATTGCGAGGCTGTGGATATATGTGCGACGGATGTTGATTCGCTCGGCACTATGGCATCTGCATTGAAGCCGGAGGAACCCGTGGGATTCGCCTTCCCTATACATGGATGGCAGCCTCCGCGGATTATGCGCCGGTTTGTTAGTGCACTTCCCCACTCTATCTTCGCCCACAGATATGTGTTTGCCGTTTGCACATGCGGCGACGAGACTGGCAAGGCTCTCGACATATTCCGCAATGAGTTGAAGGCCCGCGGCATGCAGCTCGACTTCTGCGCTTCGGTGCAGATGCCTAACACGTATGTTTGTCTGCCGTTTATGGACACTGACCCGAAACCATTGGAAAGAAGCAAAATCGAGAAGGCGCGCGAGAGAATGAGCGACATAAGCGAAAGAGTAAGGCGAAGGGAAAGGGGTGAAGACCTGGTGAAGGGTACGGCTCCATGGTTGTTGACTAATGTAGTTGGCGAGTATTTCAACCGCCGCATGGTGAACGACCGCAAGTTCAAGGCCGACAGTGACTTATGCATACATTGCGGAATGTGCGCCAAGGTGTGTCCCGTGGCGAATATCCATTACGACTCTTCGTCCATGCCGCAGTGGCATCATGATAATACGTGCACAGGCTGCTTGGCATGTTATCACCGTTGTCCTAAGCATGCTATCAGTTTCGGGTATATCACAAGGAAAAGAGGGCAATATTTTTTTTGTTGACGAGTTGACAACTTGTCAACTCGTCAACAAAAATAGATTTAGTAGAACTTGAAATAACGCTTAGCATTATTGTAGGAGATGTCCTCCACCATGCGGGCGAGAATCTCGTTGTCGTTGGGCAGCAAGCCCTTCTCGACGTCGTTGCCGAGGATGTTGCAGAGCAGGCGACGGAAATACTCGTGGCGGGGATAGCTGAGGAACGAGCGTGAGTCGGTGAGCATTCCCACGAAACGACTGAGCAGACCGAGAACCGAGAGGGCGTTGATCTGACGGGTCATACCATCGAGCTGGTCGTTGAACCACCAACCCGAGCCAAACTGAATCTTTCCGGGTTCGCCTCCCTGGAAATTGCCAAGCATAGTGGCAATCACCTCATTGGCGCAGGGATTCAATGTATATAATATGGTACGCGTGAGCTTGCCTTCCATATTCAGTTTGTTGAGGAAGTGGCTCATGGCGCGTGCAGTGTTGAACTCGCCGATGGAGTCGAAACCGGTGTCAGGGCCAAGCTGGTTGTACATCTTGGTGTTGTTGTCGCGAATTGCTCCGTAGTGGAACTGCTGAGTCCATCCAGCGTCGGCATCCATCTCAGCCATAATGGTGAGGAAGCAGTGCTTGAACTGGCGCACCTCATGGTCGGAAAGGCTCTGTCCGCTGAGTGCCTTGGCGAAGATTGTCTCAATCTGAGTGTCGGTGTATTCCTCGTCATAGAACTCCTCGATACCATGGTCGGAGAGCTTGCATCCGTTCTCGGCAAAGAAGTCGTGACGCTTCTGAAGTGCATCTACCATGTCCTTGAACGAATTGATGTCAACATCAGCCACCTGAGCCAACTGCTTTACATAATCAGCAAACTCGGGCTTCTCGATGTTCATGGCCTTGTCGGGACGCCACGCCGGAATCATCTTGATCTCAAACCCGCTCTCGCGTGTCTGCTTGTGATAGCGAAGGTCGTCAACGGGATCGTCGGTTGTACATACACACTCCACATTATAGTGGCGCATCAGACCGCGGGCTGAGAACTCGGGCTGCTGGAGCTTCTCGTTGCACTCGTCGAAAATCTCGCGTGCAGTCTTCGGAGAGAGCTGCTTGGTGATACCGAAGGCAGTCTTCAGTTCGAGGTGAGTCCAATGGTAGAGAGGGTTACGGAATGTGTAGGGTACGGTCTCCGCCCATTTCTCAAACTTCTCCCAGTCGCTTGTGTCCTTGCCGGTGCAGTATTTCTCATCCACACCGTTGGTGCGCATGGCACGCCACTTGTAGTGGTCACCACCAAGCCACAACTCTGTGATACTCTTAAACTTATGGTCGTTGGCCACCATTTCGGGGATAAGATGACAGTGATAGTCGATGATTGGCATCTTAGCCGCATGATTGTGGAACAAATCCTGCGCCACCTCGGTGTCGAGCAGGAAATTCTCGTCATTGAATTGTTTCATTGTTTTTTCCTTAATTATTTTAATTTGTTGTTATATTTTTGATTTATTGGTGCAAAAATACGAAAAAAATTCGGTATTCTCAAATTTTTTACTTAATTTTGCACGCAAAAAGAACGTAAACGATGACGTTAGTGAATAAAGTACTGCTAATTTACACCGG
>CALZYS010000106.1 GCA_945830345.1 uncultured Prevotella sp. | reverse complement strand
TAAAATAAAATGAGTACCTTTGCACCGCATTTTTGCAAAATAACATTAATTTAACATTTTAAAGTAGTATGAATCAATACGAAACCGTTTTCATTTTGACTCCCGTTTTGTCTGATGAACAGATGAAGGAAACGGTCGCTAAATTCAAGAAGCTCCTCACCGATAATGGTGCAGAGATTCTGAACGAAGAGGCCTGGGGACTTAAGAAGATGGCTTACGCTATTCAGAAGAAATCCACAGGTTTCTACTGCCTGCTGGAATTCAAGGCTGAGCCATCACTCATTAACAAGCTTGAGGTGAACTATCGTCGCGACGAGAAGGTCATCCGCTTTATGACAGTTAAGCTCGACAAGTATGCTGCAGAGTATGCTATCAAGCGCAAGAACAAGTATGCTAAAAAATCAGAGGAGGCTTAAATCATGGCACAAGAATCAGAAATCAGGTATTTGACTCCACCCTCAGTGGACACTAAGAAGAAGAAGTATTGCCGTTTCAAGAAGAGCGGTATCAAGTACATCGACTACAAGGATCCCGAGTTCCTCAAGAAGTTCCTCAACGAGCAGGGAAAGATTCTTCCCCGTCGTATCACAGGTACTTCGCTGAAGTATCAGCGAAGTGTGGCACAGGCTATCAAGCGTGCTCGCCAGATTGCGTTGCTTCCATACGTTACTGACTTGATGAAATAATTAAAGAGGAGGATTGACACATGGAAATCATACTGAAAGAAGATATCATCGGACTTGGATTCAAGAACGACATCGTTAATGTAAAGTCTGGCTATGGCCGCAACTACCTTATCCCTACTGGTAAGGCTGTCATCGCCTCTGAGTCAGCAAAGAAGGTATTGGCAGAGAACCTGAAGCAGCAGGCTCACAAGCTCGCAGCCATCAAGGCTGCCGCTGAGCAGAAGGCTGAGGCTATCAAGGACGTTGCCCTTACAATTTCTGCCAAGGTGGGCGCAACAGGCGTTACCTATGGTTCGGTTACAGCAGCTCACGTGGCTGAGGAGCTGAAGAAGCTCGGTCACGACATCGACCGCAAGATTATCGTTATGCGCGATATCAAGAAGGTAGGCGACTATGTAGCTACCGTATGCTTCCACAAGGAAGTGAGCGTTGAGATTCCTGTTAAGGTTGTTGCCGAGAACGCTCCCGCAGAGGAGAAGGTTGAGGCTCCCGCAGCTGTTGAGGCTCCCGTAGCCGAGGAGGAAGCTCCCGCAGCCGAGGAGGAAGCTCCCGTAGCAGAATAATATTAACTATCGAATACGAATAGTTTAATTTATATCCAATAAGTCCCGAAACATTGCTGTTTCGGGATTTTTTTTGCCCAAAGCCGTTAAAAATTGCTTAAATGTTTTGCTGTCTCAGATTTTATTAGTAATTTTGAACGCTAAAAGAAATAATAACAAAATAACATATAGAAAATCCAAAAATGGATCAGACATTAGATCAAGACAGAATTATCAAAATTAACATCGAGGAGGAGATGAAATCCTCTTACATCGACTATTCAATGTCGGTGATTGTGGCTCGTGCCCTCCCGGATGTGAGAGACGGATTCAAGCCTGTACACCGTCGTATCCTCTATGGTATGATGGGTATCGGCAACACAAGTAACAACCCCTACAAGAAGTGTGCGCGCGTCGTTGGTGAGGTGCTCGGTAAGTATCACCCCCATGGCGACATCTCCGTGTATGGAGCATTGGTGCGTATGGCCCAGGATTGGGCGATGAGATACACGCTTGTTGACGGACAAGGTAACTTCGGTTCGGTGGATGGCGACTCTCCTGCTGCCATGCGTTATACTGAGTGCCGCCTGTCGAAGATGGGTGAGCATATCATGGACGACCTGGAGAAGGACACCGTGGATATGGTGAACAACTTCGACGACTCGCTCGTCGAGCCGAGTGTGATGCCTACCAAGATTCCTAACCTGCTTGTAAATGGCGGTAACGGTATTGCCGTGGGTATGGCCACCAATATCCCTACCCATAACTTGGGTGAGGTGATTGACGGTTGTTGCGCATATATCGACAACGAGGATATTGATACCGACGGACTTATGGAGTATATCAAGGCTCCGGATTTCCCCACGGGAGCGTATATCTATGGCATACAAGGTGTTAAGGATGCCTACGAAACGGGTCGCGGGCGCATTATCATGCGCGCTAAGGCTGAGATTGAGACTGGCGACACTCACGACAAAATTGTTGTTACGGAGATTCCTTACGGTGTCAATAAGGCTGACTTGGTGAAATACATTGCCGACCTTGCCACCGAGAAGAAGATAGAGGGCATCACCAACGTCAACGACGAGTCGGGACGTCAGGGTATGCGTATCGTTGTTGACGTGAGACGCGATGCCAATGCCAACGTTATCTTGAACAAGCTCTTCAAGATGACTGCCTTGCAGAGTTCGTTCTCGGTCAACTGTATCGCCCTTGTTCACGGTCGTCCGAAGTTGCTTTCTCTTAAAGAGTGTGTTAAGCACTTCGTTGACCATCGTCATGACGTGACTATACGTCGCACCAAGTTTGACTTGAAGAAGGCTCAGGATCGTGCCCATATCCTTGAGGCACTGATTGTTGCCTGCGACAATATCGACGAGGTGGTTCATATCATCCGTGCATCGAAGACTCCTCAGGAGGCTATCGAGAACTTGATGAAGCGATTCGACTTCGACGATGTTCAGGCAAGGGCTATCGTGGATATGCGCTTGCGTCAGCTCACAGGTCTGCAGATGGACCAGTTGCATGCTGAGTATGAGGAACTTGAGAAACTTATTGCTTACTTGCAGTCTATCCTCGACGATCCCGAGCTTTGCAAGAAGGTGATGAAGGACGAGTTGCTTGAGGTGAAGGAGAAATATGGCGACGAGCGTCGCACCGAGATCAAGTACTCAAGCGAGGAGTTTAATGCCGAGGACTTCTATCCAGATGACCCAGTGGTGATTACCATCAGTCATCTTGGCTATATCAAGAGAACGGCTCTCACCGAGTTCCGCGAGCAGAGCCGTGGTGGAGTGGGTAGTAAGGGTGCCCACACTCGCGACGAGGACTTCACCGAATATATATATCCTGCCACAATGCACAACACTCTGTTGTTCTTCACACAGAAGGGTAGGTGCTATTGGCTCAAGTGCTACGAGATTCCCGAGGGCGCCAAGAACTCGAAGGGAAGGGCAATACAGAACCTGCTCAACATCGAGGCTGACGATGCCATCAATGCAGTACTGAGAATCAAGAACTTCAATGACAAGGACTTTGTCAACAGTCATTATGTTGTGTTCGCCACAAAGAACGGTATCATCAAGAAGACATGCTTAGAGGCATACAGCCGCCCGCGTGCCAATGGTGTGAACGCCATCAATATCCTTGAGGGCGACCAGGTGGTGGGCGTTCGTCTCACAAATGGCCACAACGAGCTTCTGCTTGCCAACCGCAATGGTAGGGCTATCCGATTCAACGAGGCTGAGTTGCGTCCGATGGGACGTGTGTCAACTGGTGTCCGTGGTATGCGACTCGACGGTGGCGACGATGAGGTTGTCGGATTGGTATGCGTCAATGATCCTGAGAGTGAAACCATTATGGTAGTCAGTGAGAACGGTTACGGTAAGCGTAGCGATGTGGATGACTACCGCAAGACGGCACGTGGCGCCAAGGGTGTCAAGACCATCAGCATCACCGAGAAGACAGGCCGACTTGTGGCAATCAAGGTAGTTACTGACGAGAACGACCTCATGATCATCAACAAGAGTGGAATACTCATCCGACTGAAGGTGGCCGACGTGAGAGTAATGGGTCGTGCCACTCAGGGAGTGCGTCTCATCAACCTTACCAAGAAGAACGACGTTATCGCCAGCGTATGCAAGGTGATGACCGAGACTGAGGAAGAGCCGCAGATAATAGTGGTGCCAGAGGAATCACAGATTGAGGATATTCCTGAGAATATAGAATAATAATGTTTTATCTCTAATAATTACGACAATGAAGAAAATTTTGATGATGGCAGTTATGGCAGCCGCAGCTACCACTGCTTTTGCACAGACGGCAGCCGAACAGGCCGCTGAATGGAATGCAAAGTGTGCAGCACAGTACAAGATTTACATGGACGGTCAGCAGACATTGGTGGAAAACCAGTTGAAGAAGGTTGACACTCCCGCCGACGTACAGGAGTCTATGTACACAGCACTCGTCGAGGCTTTCAAGGCAGCTTACAAGTGCAACGAGTTTGACATCCAGCCAAATGAAAAGGGCAAGGTTAAGCCTAAGTTCCAGAAGAAGAACTCTGCCAACTATAAGGCAGCACGCAATGGACTTATCAATGCTGGTTTGTTCTTCTACAACGACAAGAAAGACCAGGCCAAGGCTCTTGAGGCTTGGGGTATCTATGTTGAGTCTCCATCTGCTCCATTGTTTGCCAATGAGAAGTGGGAAGAGGACAAGAGCATGTCCGAGGTAGCATACTTTGCCTCACTTGCAGCCTACAACTGTAAGGACTATGAGAAGGCTGTACGCTATGCCAACGAGGCCATGAAAGACACTGCAAAAGCAGCTGAGGCCCAGGAGATTCTGATCTTCTCGCAGAAGGATAACTGCAAGACTCAGGCTGACTCTGTAGCATATCTCAATACACTGAAAGAACTTCACGCCAAGGATATGAAGAACGAGCGTTACTTCGGTTTGCTCATTGATTATTATTCAAAGCCTTGGTTGGCAGCAGAGAAGACAACATGGTTGGAAGAGGAGATTGCAAAGGATCCCCAGAACAAAATGGCCTGGGCTCTCAAGGGTGAGACTCTCATGAATGCTGAGAAGTGGGACGACGCAGTGGCTGCCTATAAGAAGGCAGTTGAGATTGACCCCAACTTCGTGCAGGTTATGTTCAACATCGGCATCAGTCTCAACTCAAAGGCTATCGCGCTTAAAGACCAGCTCGCAAACAAGGCAACAGGCCGTCTGTCGGCTGCCGACAACCAGAAGGTGGTTGACGTGCTCAACGAGTCGAAGGGGTATCTTGAGAAGCTGAAGGAGATGGATCCCAACCAGGAGAAGACCAATTGGGCTTATCCTCTCTATCAGATTTACTATGCTCTCGGTGATGAAGCTAAGGCTAACGAGATGCAGCAGTTGCTCAACAAGTAAATTACATGATAAGATTGAGAAATTGTAAGATTGAATATATTGAATGAAGAAGCTTATAACCATAACGCTTCTCTTACTAATGACAACACCGTGCTTGAGAGCTCAACGCAAGGAGATCTCTCAAGCGCGGTCATACATCAAGAGTGGCGCTAATCTGGACAAGGCGGTTGAGCTCATGAAGGGCTTGCTGGCTAAAGATTCCACTAACCGCCATAATCCGAAAATCTATACCACATGGTTTGATGCCGTGGAGAAACAATATGCCGCAGGTAATGAGAAACTCTATCTCAAACAACAGTATGATACGGCGGCACTATTCGGTTACGCAAGGGAAATGTTCGCCATTATAGCGCGACTGGATTCAGTGGATACATCACAACGAAAGAAGTATTCTGAGATACTGAACAATTATCGACCCAACCTCTACTACGGTGGCTCGTTTTTTGTTCGCAAAGGTCAGTTTGACCATGGATTCGACTTGTTCGACTGTTATATCGGGACTGCAAGTCATCCGATGTTCGACCGTTTCAACTATGCCCAGAGAGACGGACGGCTCGCAGAGGCAGCCTATTGGGCAACCTACTGTGGCTATATGATGAAATCGCCTGAGATAATAATGAAATTTACCGACATGGCAGAAGGCGATTCGGCAAAGCTCAAATACACCCTGAGATATAGGGCAGAGGCTTATTTGCAGCTTAATGATATGGAAAACTATCTCATTACCCTCAAGCGAGGCTTCGAGGCGTATCCTGAGTTTAGATATTTCTTCCCGCAGTTGATGGATTATTACAATGAGAGAAAGGATTACGAAAATGCATTGCAGATAGCTAATGAGGCTCTGCAGACCGACTCCACCAATGTCCTCTTCCTGTTTGCTAAATCCACAGTACTGCTTAACATGGGAAGATCGGATGAGTGTATAAGGGTGTCGGAGAGGATATTACATATCAACGACACACTTCCTTTGCCACACTACAACCTCGGTACGGCATTGCTCAACAAGGCTGTGGAATTGGAGAAGGACATAAGGAAAAACAAAGTGCAACTGACTGCCATATATCGTGAGGCACTGCCATACATGGAAAGGTTTCGCGCATTGGCTCCCGACCAGAAGAAGAAGTGGGCTCCGGCTCTCTATCGCATCTATCTGAATCTGAATATGGGCAAACAGTTTGAAGAGATTGATAAAATAATTAACACTACTAATAATTTATAAAACTTAGAGATTATGGAAAATAATGCACAACTAATCGCACAGTGTGAAGCTACCGCAAAACAGTGGTTGTCACCCGCATTTGACGAAGAGACACGCAAGGCAGTTGAGCAGATGCTCGCCAATGAGGACAAGACCGACCTTATCGACGCGTTCTATCAGAACCTGGAGTTCGGTACAGGTGGTTTGCGTGGCATCATGGGTGTCGGAACCAACCGTATGAACAAGTATATAGTAGGTATGGCTACCCAGGGATTCGCCAACTACCTGCTTAAGGCATTCCCTGGCAAGAAGGATCTCGCTGTGGTTGTTGGTCATGACTGTCGCAACAACGGCCGTATGTTTGCCGAGACAGTTGCCGACATCTTCTCTGCCAACGGCATCAAGGCTTATCTCTTTGAGAGCCTCCGTCCTACACCTGAGATTTCTTTCGCCATCCGCGAACTTGGCTGTCAGGCTGGTGTGAACGTCACTGCAAGTCACAACCCACGTGAATACAACGGCTATAAGGCTTATTGGGCTGATGGCGCACAGGTGCTCGCTCCCCACGACACTGGTATCATCGACGAGGTTAACAAGGTTACCATCGACGACGTGAAGTTTGAGGGCAATCCCGAACTCATCAAGATTATCGGTGGCGAGATGGACTGGGACTATGTTTCTGCAGTCAAGGAGGCAATGGTTGACCAGGATGTCATCAACCGTCAGAAAGACCTCAACATCGTTTATTCTCCTATGCACGGCACAGGTCGCGTGATTGTTCCTCTCTGTCTCCGTTCATGGGGATTCCAGAACATCAACGTCGTCCCCGAGCAGATGGTTATCGACGGCAACTTCCCCACAGTCGTTTCTCCCAACCCCGAGAATGCCGAGGCAATGACACTTGGTATGAAGCTTGGCACTAAGCTCAATGCCGACCTCGTGATTGCTTCCGACCCAGATGCCGACCGTCTTGCCATCGTATGTCGCGACAACAAGGGCGAGTGGATTATCATCAACGGCAACCAGACCGCTATGATGCTTTCTTACTATATCATCGAGAACAAGAAGAAGCTCGGTAAGCTCAATCCTTCCGACT
>CALZYS010000105.1 GCA_945830345.1 uncultured Prevotella sp. | reverse complement strand
AGGAATGAGGAATTAGGAATTAGGAATGAGGAATTAGGAATTAGGAATGAGGAATGAGGAATGAGGAATGCTAATGTTAGCAGCCCAATTTTTAACTTTCTGTATGCGCAGCAATTCCTCATTCCTAATTCCTCATTCCTAATTAAATTACACGATTCCTCATTCCTAATTAAATTACACGATTCCTTGAGCCATCATTGCATTAGCCACCTTCATGAAGCCCGCGATGTTGGCACCCTTTACGTAGTTGATATATCCGTTAGGTTCCTTGCCATACTTCACGCATTGCTCATGTATATTGTGCATAATCTGGTGGAGATTCTTGTCAACCTCCTCCTCCGACCATGACAGACGGATGGCGTTCTGTGTCATTTCCAGTCCCGAAGTGGCAACACCACCTGCGTTTACTGCCTTGCCTGGGGCAAATAGTTGTCCAGCGGCGATAAACTTGTCAACAGCCTCGGCGGTGCAACCCATGTTCGACACTTCAGCCACCAACAGTGGTTTGTTTGCCAACAGTGCGTCGGCATCCTCGCCGCTCACCTCATTCTGAGTGGCGCAAGGCAGTGCAATGTCGCACTTCACCTCCCATGGCCTCTTTCCGGGCACGAATGTGGCCTCAGGGAATTCCTCTGCGTAAGGTTGGCATATGTCATTGCCGCTCGCCCTGAGTTCGAGCATGTAGTCTATCTTCTCGCCGCTAATGCCTTCAGGGTCATAGATGTATCCGTCTGGACCGGAGATGGTGATTACCTTTGCGCCCAACTGTGTAGCCTTGGTGGCTGCGCCCCATGCCACATTGCCGAATCCGCTGATGGCCACTGTCTTGCCCTTGATGTCAAGTCCGTGGGTCTGTAGCATCTCGTTCACAAAGTATAGGGCTCCGAATCCTGTTGCCTCGGGACGAATCTTCGAGCCGCCCCATTCCAGTCCCTTGCCGGTGAGCACACCGCTCCATTCGTGGGTCAACTTCTTGTACATACCGAAGAGATAGCCAATCTCGCGAGCACCCACGCCGATGTCACCTGCGGGCACATCCTCCGACGGACCTATCACCTTATATAATTCAGTCATGAAAGCCTGGCAGAATCTCATCACCTCGTTGTCCGAGCGTCCGCGTATTGAGAAGTCCGAACCACCCTTGCCGCCGCCCATGGGCAGTGTGGTGAGGGCGTTCTTGAATGTCTGCTCAAATCCGAGGAACTTCAGGATTGACAGGTTTACAGATGGGTGGAAGCGCAATCCGCCCTTGTAAGGGCCGATGGCAGAATTGAACTGCACGCGGTAACCGATGTTCACGTGCACTTCGCCCTTGTCGTCCACCCATGGCACGCGGAACGTCAGCACGCGCTCCGGCTCCACGATACGCTCAATAATCTTGGCCTTTTCAAACTCAGGATGCTGGTTATACACATCCTTCACCGAGAGAAGTACTTCTCTCACAGCCTGTAGGTACTCCAGTTCGCCGGGATGCTTCTGCTCCAGCTGCTGCATTATTTTCTCAACTTCCATAGTGTTACATTTTACTTAGGTTCTACATGTTTTTTCATTGTGTCATAAACACGCTGCAAATATAGGGGTTTTCCTTTAAACTACCAAGTTTTTTCCCGATTATTTTCATTCTGATAGTTACATTTTGTTAAACGAAAAGCTTTTGCTTTCGCTCATCGGCTAATGGAAAAAAAGGAAAATGAGATGTTTAAAGCATTTTTTGCTACAAAAAGTTATTTATTTACAAATTATTTTATAACTTTGCAACCAAATTCGTGAAATGAGAAAATAATAGAGCAACAATGACAAAAAAACTTCATCCAGGCTCTCTTTGCCTACATTCCGGCTATGAGCCTAAAAACGGCGAACCGATAGAACTGCCTATCGTGCAGAGTACTACATTCAAATACGACAACAGCGACGAGATGGCCATGCTCTTCGACCTCAAGAAGGACGGCTATTTCTACACTCGCCTTGCCAATCCCACGAGTGATGCCGTGGCGCGCAAGATATGCACTCTCGAAGGCGGAGTGGGGGCTATGCTAACCTCTTCGGGGCAGGCAGCCAACTTTTATGCCGTGTTTAATATCTGCGAGTCGGGCGACCATATAATTGCCTCCACCGAGATATATGGCGGTACGTTCAATCTCTTTGGTGTCACGATGAAGAAACTTGGCATCGAGTGTACGTTTGTCAATCAGGATGCCTCCGAGGATGAAATCCAGAAGGCATTCCGCCCCAACACCAAGGCTCTCTTCGGCGAGACTATCTCCAATCCAGGTTGCAAGGTGCTCGACATCGAGAAGTTTGCCCGCATAGCCCATCGCAACGGAGTGCCTCTGATTATCGACAACACCTTCGCCACCCCCATCAACTGCCGTCCCTTCGAGTGGGGATGCGACATCGTCACCCATTCCACCACCAAGTATATGGATGGTCATGCCACCCAGGTGGGAGGTTGCGTTGTTGATAGCGGCAATTTCGACTGGCTCGCCCATGCCGACAAGTTCCCTGGTCTCTGCACTCCCGATGAGTCGTATCACGGACTCACCTATGCCAAGGCATTTGGCAAGATGGGCTACACCACCAAACTCGTTGCCCAACTCATGCGCGACCTCGGTTCCATCCCCGGTCCTCAGAATGCCTTCCTGCTCAATCTCGGTCTTGAGACTCTCGCAGTGCGCATGGAGCGTCATTGCCGCAATGCCGAGAAGGTGGCGCAGTTCCTCCACGACGATCCCCGTGTGGCATGGATTGACTATCCCGGTCTTGCCGACGACAAGTGTCATGCCCTCGCCGAGAAATATCTGCCCAACGGCAGTTGCGGCGTGATGGCGTTTGGACTAAAGGGCGACCGCGAGACAGCCATCAAGTTTATGGATTCGCTCGAGATGATCAATATCGTTACACATGTGGCTGATGTGCGCACTTGTGTGCTCCATCCCGCCAGCCACACCCACCGCCAACTCTCCGAGGAGCAACTCAAGGCGGCAGGCATCGCCCCCGACCTCATCCGCCTCTCCGTAGGTATCGAGGACGTTGATGACATCATAGCCGACATCCGACAGGCAATGGATAAATGCTTTTAGGAAAAATAAAAAAGTTATGGTAAAACACATTATTCTATGGAAGTTAATGCCCGACCTCACAGCCGAGGAGAAGGCAGAAGTGAAAAGAGGTATCAAGGCTGGTCTTGAAGGCCTTATGGGCAAGGTGCCCGGACTCCTCAGTATCAAGGTGAATGTTGACGGTCGTCTCGACTCGTCCAACTGTGATGTAATGCTCGATTGCACCCTCGAGAGTCCCGAGGCTCTCCAGGCCTATGCCACCCATCCCGATCATGTCGAGGTGGCCAACACCAAGGTGCGCCCCTACACCGTGCAGCGCGTCTGCCTCGATTTCGAGGAGTAGATCCCTATTTATATATAATAAGGTGGACAGTCATCTGTCCACCTTATCATATATCATCATTTTATCATTTTTAACAAGAAATTCCCGATATTTATAGGTCGTTTCAAAAGTTTTTCCTACCTTTGCCCCCGAATAGATATATCTCTTTATGAAATTACGAGTTATCAGTAAGTTGTCATCTATGTGTCAACTTTTACATGAAACAGTCGTAACTGCCTGTCTCTCAGATAAATATAGAAACAAGCAGGACTAAGAGAATTTGTCCTAAACCAACCTTTTCTGTCTCTTTATTTAATGGAAGATTATTGGTATGTGTTGCGCGATTTAGCACGTCCCAACGCCAAGAATCCCGCCTATAAACAGCTGCAGCAGCTACCCGCTGTGGGGGGGGGGAATTTGTTTATTCCGATGAAGCAATGCGTGTTCACCGAGTTTGGCAAGCGTGTGGTTCGTCTCATTCCCTATATGCCCGACCTTGTCTTTGTGCATAAGACCCGCGCCGAGCTCGACCCCATAGTCGCTCAGTTGCCCCTGTTGCAATATCGTTATGTGCGTGGAGGCAAGCAGTTTGAGGCCCTTCGAGTGAGCAACGACATCATGTTGCGTTTCATCAAGGCCGTCAACGCACTGGATATGGTGGAGTATTACAGTTTCGACGAGGTCTCCCCTCGTCTTTACGGCAAGCACATCCGCATCATCGGTGGTCGTCTCAATGGTTTCGAAGGCCGTCTGATGAGCAAGCGAGGCAGCAAGACCAAGCGCCTTATCATCGACCTCGAAGATTGCAACCTCTCCGCCGCCATCCAGGTAGAGTCCGACTACATCCAACTCATCAAATAGCCTCCTAGCAGGAGAGGACGGGAGAGGTAGAAAAATAATCATTAAAAAGTTTGGCAGATTCAAAATAGTTTCTCCTTGCAAAAGGCTGAGGCTCAGCAACTGGTCGAAAATTTCGACCGGTTCAAGACGATGAAGCATTCCATCTCAAACCATGCCTTCACCGAGCGTGGTCTTTATATGCTTGCCACAGTTCTAAAATCCCCTCGTGCCACCCAAACCACTCTCGCTATAATTGACACCTTTGTTGAAGTGCGGGAGATGGCTCGCACCATGGAAGCCCTTCAGAACGTCACCGACGGCGGATCTGAACAGCAGTCCCTTCTCCAGAAAACAGGTCAGCTCCTTGCCACCGTCGTAGGCAACAATCTCTCAACCGCTTCAACTGAGACTGAGATTGAGCTAAACTTTGCCGTTGTCAAGATAAAGCACAAGTTCATCCGCAAGGATGATGAGAACCGTTAACTTATCTACGTCGCGCAGCCGCGCCCTCGGCGCACAAACAATCGCACATCGTGCGTCAAACACTCGCAATCCTATTGCGTCGATAACCACGAGCAACCCCTTTAGGGGCGTGCGCTTGTTTGCGAGTACAGGCCCGGCCGGCCAGGCTTTAAGTCCTCCCTCCTGAGGATGGGAGGATTTAGGAGAGAGGTGGAACCTCTCCTAGCAGGAGAGGACGGGTGAGGTAGAAAAATAATCATTAATCAACAATCAGTTATCAGTAATCATTGGTGGAGGGTTATAAGCCGCAGGACTTTTGCTTTTTTCACCGCGGGGGAAAATTAGTGCAACCAAATCTGCATGTTTTTACAATTTTGCTTGCATAATTGTGAGAAAAGATGTAATTTTGCACAAAATTTCAGATTTTATAATGTAGCTTATGAATAAGAAGGAACAGATACAATTGTTTGAAAATAGAAATGTACGCACATTGTGGGATGAGCAAGAGGAAGAATGGTATTTCTCTATCGTTGATGTTGTGGCAATACTAACCGACCAGCAGGATTCAAAGAAAGCCAGCACATATTGGTCAGTGCTGAAAGGAAGGCTACGCAAAGAGGGAGCGGATGAACCTCTTACAAAATGTAAGAAGTTGAAGATGCTTTCGGCTGACGGGAAGAGCCATCCTACAGATGCTGCCCAAAGGTTTGAAGAAAGAGTCTCTGCGTGACAACATGACAACCATGGAGTTGGCTCTTAATATGGTAGCCGAAGCGGCTACAGTTGAGATATCTAAAGCAGAGAATCCGAAGGGTTTCCGACAAAGTGCCAATATCGCTCATAAAGGTGGCAAGATAGCAGCCGATACTAGAGCCCGCATTGAAGCTCAAACAG
The DNA here is from genome assembly GCA_945830345.1 of uncultured Prevotella sp. Classification (GTDB taxonomy): domain Bacteria; phylum Bacteroidota; class Bacteroidia; order Bacteroidales; family Bacteroidaceae; genus Prevotella. Next base: position 1,975 of record CALZYS010000105.1, on the reverse strand, counting down.
GTAAGAGTATAGTTTCCTCAGAGAAAGCTTCAGATTATCTTCCACCCGCAGACCGATGGGACTCTCTTCCTGAAGAAACCGAAACTGATAATGAAGATGATCAGTAATCATTAATCATTCCTCATATACGTCGCGCAGCCGCGCCCTCGGCGCATAAACACTCGCACATTGTGCGTAAAACAATCGCAATCCTATTGCGTAGGCACTCACGAGCAACCCCTTGTGGGCGAGAGCTTGTTTGCGAGTACAGGCCCGGCCGGCCAGGCTTTAAGTCCTCCCTCCTGAGGATGGGAGGATTTAGGAGAGAGGTGGAACCTCTCCTAGCAGGAGAGGACTGGTTGAGGTAGAAAAACAAAATAATCTATGATTACAATAAAAAGTAACACCCCATATTTATCCATTCCCTTCCGAGACGTTCTGAATGTCGATAGCATTCAAAACCTAAAAGAAGGCATTAGAATGATGGGAATGTGCTTCAAAGGTAAGCCTACGAAAGCACAGATAGTCAAGATGTACGACCAATACGTCAAAGACAATCCTGAGGATGTACTCCGTTGTCTGAGACCCGAGGAACAGACACAGATAAGCAACATCCTGAAGCAAGGCAAGGGAGCCCATGTCACAGTGAAGGGTCTTGAACTTTACAACCAATTACAGAAAATGAACCTAGTAGTGAGCCGAGAGGATGAAAAGTCAAACACCACCGACCTCTATCTTCTTGATGAACTGCATACACTTTTTGCACCACATATCGACGACGTGATAAACCATCCTATAGATTACAGTACGGAAAAGTCACGGAAGACTCCGCTTGATTCAACCCTTTCTGAGGTTTCACAGAAATGCAGTGACATCATAGCCCAACTGAACAAATGGACGAAAGGGCAGAAACTCATGGAAATGTCGCATCAAGAACTTGACAGATTTACAGACGCTCTCGTCGAATACGATGATGTGCTGGATGAATACGAAGGCAAACTCACTTCCCTCATTGCAGCAACGCCACAAAGCTTCGCCAGCAGACAGGAAGACATCGATACAGTTATGAAAGTCACTAAAGATTTACATGATTCCATTGCTGACATGCATGGAATGTTGGATGAAGTACGTGAAATGGAATCCTCTGATAGTATTGATGAAGATGAAGAAGACATCGACCCAGATGAAAAGGCGCAACTTGAACAACTGTTTAACAGCAAGGCAGTCAAGGACGTAATAGAGCAGATCAAGAAAGACCGCCTTGACGCTATGGCGGAAGCCGAGCGTGCCGAACGCGAGGATGGCCCAGTCAAGTACCTTCCCGCCTTCACCAAGCATCCTGCCAAATACCCTCCAATGAAGGAGTCCTATTGCGCCACTCGATTAGTAAGACCTCGTATCTACGAGATTACCCTTCCTTTGGATGATGGCCTTTACTTCGTGGTATATTTCCATTATTTGGAGCAGAATGGCTACACCCAGGCAACCTGCTATTGGGGCAACATCTTCGATTTCGCACAAAAGGCAGCAGCCGAACCCTATCCCGGTGCAGGCTATGTGATGCTATCAAAGCCATTCCGCAAGAAATACCCTCATGTGGCAGGTGTTTATGGCATGAATGAGGACAACCAGGACTGTACAAAGCCATACCTCACCACCATAGGTTGGGATGGTCAACCCAAGGAATGGTTTCTCTCCGTGCGTTTGTGGGATTTCGACTATGCAAGCCTCATCACGCTTGGTCCACTCGACAGTGATGAAGCCCTTGACGCAATCGATGCACTACGTGATGCAAGCCTTGCCATGATGCAAGACATCCAGCGAAGTGATGCCAAGCAGCCTAAACTGTTGATGCAAGAACTGTTCGCATTATAATAATCACCTTTCGTCGAATAGCCTCAGGGGTGTTACACAATCCCATTGAGATCCTTAGCCGTCTGAGCAAGACCTACTACATACTCCAAAAGTATTATCTTGTCTTGACCTATTGCGACGA
>CALZYS010000104.1 GCA_945830345.1 uncultured Prevotella sp. | reverse complement strand
GAATTAGGAATGAGGAATTAGGAATGAGGAATTAGGAATGAGGAATTAGGAATGATTAGACATTTATACATACGTAATTTCACTATTATCGACGAACTCGACATCGATCTCTTCCCTGGCTTCTCGGTCATCACAGGCGAGACAGGAGCCGGAAAGAGTATCGTGCTCGGTGCCATCGGTCTGCTCAAGGGACAAAGGGCTGACTCAAAGTTGATACGCACCGGTGCAGACCGTTGTGTGGTGGAGGCACACTTCGACCTCACACGTTATGAAGACATGCAGTCGTTCTTCACCGACAACGACATCGACTATGATGCCGCTTACTGCATCGTGCGACGAGAGATAACCGCCGCAGGAAAAAGTCGTGCATTCATCAACGACACTCCCGTGTCATTGGCCATACTCAAGGAGTTGGGCGAGAGTCTTATTGATGTGCACAGTCAGCACCAGAACCTGCTTCTCGGTCGTCAGGACTTCCAACTCAGTGTGATAGACATCATTGCCAATGACTGCAACGAATTGGATAAATATCGCACTGCCTATGGCTCGATGAAGGAAAAGGAGAGGGAACTCAAGCGAGTGAGCGAGGAAATAGAGAATAACAGGAGTAAGGCCGACTTCATGCAATACCAATATGACGAACTCGATGCCGCCATGCTGGTTGATGGCGAACAGGAGGAACTCGAACTCAAGGCTGAACGCATGAGCCACTCCGAGGAAATAAAGTCGGCACTCTATGATGCCGACAACTCGCTCTCTGCCGATGATACCGGTGTCATCACCCTACTACGTTCAGCTCGCTCCTCACTCAGTCAGGTGTCTAATGTGCTGCCCGTTGCAGGTGAACTTGCCGAGCGAATGGACTCTGCATACATCGAACTAAAAGACATCGCCCAGGAGATAAGCAGTCAGTTGGAGGAAGTGGATTTCAATCCCTCCGACCTTGATCACGTCAACAACCGTCTCGACAAGATCTACGACCTCGAAAAGAAATATCATGTTGAAAGCGTTGGCGAACTCATCACCTTGCGCGACGACCTAAAGCGCCAGTTGGGCGACATCGAGAATATCGACGACCGTCTGCAATCGCTCCAATCTGAGGTGGATAAGGCAACAGCTGAATGCCGCCGTCTGGCTGACACCTTAAGTGGCAAGCGCATGAAATCGGCCAAGGGCATACAATCCGAGGTTATGAACCGCCTTGTATCATTAGGCATGCCCAATGTCCGCTTCGAGATACAGATTACCCAAGGATCCTTAGGTGCCGATGGTCAGGACACCATCGACTTCCTCTTCAGTGCCAACAAGAACTCAGCACTCCAGCAAGTGGCTCAGGTGGCGTCAGGTGGTGAGATAGCCCGACTTATGCTGTCACTCAAGGCAATGATAAGCGGTGCCGTCAAACTGCCCACAATCATCTTCGACGAGATTGACACCGGTGTTAGTGGCAAGATTGCCGAGAAGATGGCACAGATAATGAAGGAGATGGGCGACTGCGAGCGCCAGGTGATCAGTATCACCCACCTGCCACAGATAGCAGCCCTCGGGTCCAATCATTATAAGGTATATAAGGAAGACACAGCCGACGGCACTGTCAGTCGGATGTTACAGCTCACTTCTGACGAGCGCGTCAGCGAGATTGCCCAGATGCTCAGTGGCAGCGATATCAGTGAAGCGGCTGTCAGCAATGCGAAAGAGCTGTTGAGATTGAAAAATTAACTCAACTTTTGTAAGTAGTAAAAAGGAGATAGAAGGAGATAAAAGGAGATAGATGACATATGTTTTAAGCATAGATTATTACTATTGTCCTTTATCTTCTTGAGCGACCACAGGGAGCGATAACTTCTTATAACTCCTTTTAACTCCACTTGAATTAAAAAATTGATTATGAAGAAGATTATTATGATATTATTTGCAGCCTGTGTATGCTGCATGGTTAATGCCCAGCCCGACAAATGGGTAAAAAAGGCCTCCAAAGCCGTATTCACATTGAAGACATTCAGTGCCGACGGTAGCCTTATTGGCAGTGGCAACGGCTTTTTCATAACCGCCGACGGTATAGCCGTCAGCAGTTTCACTCCGTTCCGAGGAGCCGCCAAGGCTGTCATTATCGACGCCATGGGTAAGGAATATGCAGTGAAGAGTATCATCGGAGCCAACGACGTGTATGACATCGCCAAGTTTAGGGTGGATGCCACCAAATGCCAGACTCTCCGCACTGCTCCTGCCGCAGGCGAGAACACCCAGCTATGGCTGCTGCCCTACAACGCCAAGAATGCTTATAGCTGCACAGCAGTTAAAGTGAAGACTGTACAGAAGGTGGAGAGCGACTACGACTATTACACTCTTGACGGTAATGCCGGCGAGAACACTGTCGGTTGTCCCTACCTAAATGCCAATGGCGAAGTAGTTGGCATTCAACAGCAATCATCCTCAGATGACAAGACAACAGAATATGCCGTAGGGGCGACCTTCGCCACCAATCTGAAGATGACAGGACTGAGTATTAACGACCTTACACTTAAAGCCACATCCATCAAGAAAGACCTTCCCGACGAACTCGATCAGGCTATTCTCACACTCTATCTTGGCAGTACGTTAGGCGATGCCAAGAACTTTGTGGAGTTGGTTGATGATTTCATCGCAAAATTCCCCCAGGCTCCTGATGGCTATAGCTATAAGGCTCAGATTATGGCTGCAAAGGACAATTATCCCGAGGCTGACAAATATATGAAACTCGCCATCGACAATGCCACCGACAAGGCGGAGGCTCGCTATAACTATGCCAAGATGATGTATCAGAACCTCATCTACTTCTACGACAGTGCGTCGCATGCATGGTCCTACGAGCAAGCCCTCGACCAGGCCGAACAGGCTGTTGCCCTCGACCCCCAACTGCCCTATCTCACCCAGAAGGCCCAACTGCTCTTTGCATGCAAGAGATACGACGATTCCTATGCCGCTTTCCAGGATGTCATCGCCAAAGGAGGACGTACTGCCGAATGTTTCTACGGTGCCGCACGTTGCAAGGAGCAACTTGGCGACACCACCGTCTGCCTCGCCCTTCTCGACAGTGCCGTGGCAACCTTCTCAAAGCCTTATCTCAAGGAGGCTGCCCCCTATATCTACGCCCGTGCACAGGCTCTTGCCGAAAGCGGAAAATACCGCCTTGCCGTCAACGACTTTAATGAATACGAGAACCTCATGATTTCCCAGATTGGCAGCGAGTTCTATTATATCCGTTCACAGGTGGAGATTAAGGCACGCCTGTTCCAGCAAGCACTCAACGACCTCGACAAGGCTATAGCCAAAGACTCCAACATCCTGCTCTATCGTTCAGAGAAAGCATCACTACAAATTAGGGTCCATCTACTTGACGAAGCTATCGAAACAGCCTCTGAGTGTATACGTCTCTTCCCCGACTCAAGTGATGGTTATCTATTCCTCGGTCTTGCCCATTGTCTAAAGGGCGACAAGGCGCAAGGCGTGGTCAGTCTGCTCAAGGCAAAGGATCTTGGAGATACCCAGGCTGAAACACTGATTAATAAATACGGAAAATAAAAACAACAAATAGGGTCACGGGGAATTGAATCCTCACGACCCTATTTTTCTATTACGCCAATCAACACTCAACAATATTCTTGTATATCAGAACAGGTCTCTCGTGCCTTGTCCGTCGTCCCAGTGATGATCCTTGGGGAATGGCTCGCTGCCCCATGCCTTCACCTGAGTCCAGGGCTGCGGCGCATCCGTCCAGAAGGGATGGGAGGCTGGCAATCCGAGGGGAAGAAATGCGAGGGAAGTCATATAGAGACTGCCGTTGTTGGTGTACCAGTCGGCTATATTCGGTTGGCGACCGCAGAAGCCGATAGTCAGAAATCCCTTCTCGTTGTAGTTTTCCTTGCCGTCGAACATACGGTGCATCACGGCTGTGAGGGCGGCTCTCACCTGTGCACGGGTCACTCCGTCGGGCAACTGGTCGCGCCATGCCATCAGGGCAAGCGGCTGCATCGTTGCAAGGCGATAGGGAATGGAGCGTCCGAAGACGGGGAATGTGCCCTCGGGGGATATCATGCGCTCGAGCACTAAGCTGAACTTGCGCGTGCGATTGAGGGCACGTTTGAAGTAGTTGCGATAGTGTATGCGGGTGTAGTCCTTGGAGTCGATCATGTTCTGGAGGGTCTCAAGATACATGGGATGGAAGACGTAGCTGCTGTAGTAGTCGAAGGCAAACTGCGGACCGTCGGCATACCATCCGTCGCCGGTGTACCATTCCTCGGTCTTGCGAATGGCCGAATTAACGCGATACTGATCGTAGGGAGCCTTAATCTTGGCAAGGAAGCTCTCGATGGTGGATGAGAAGAGGAGCCAGTTGGTGTAGGGAGGGTCGATGCCTCTCAACTGTGTGAACTCCTTGATATATCGCTGCTTGGTGACATCGTCGAGCGGCACCCACAGCGCGTCGAAGCCACGGACGAAACTCTCTGCCACGTATGCGGCATCCACGAGTGTCTGTCCCTGTCCGTTCCACAGCAGATAGTCAGGGCTTTGCGGGTCAACGGCATTGCGATAGCTCTTGAGAGCCCACTCCCTGAGCTGCTTGCGCATGTCTCCCTCTGCAGTGTCGTCGTCGGGCAGCGTAAGCCATGGGGCAAGACCGGCCATCAGTCTGCCGAAACATTCCATATACGTCACCTTGATATTGCGTCCGTCCCAGTTGGGGCTTGTCTCTACGAGCATGTTCTTCTGCAGATTGCCCTCAGCCATATTGCTGAGCACAGGCTTGGCCATATTATAGAGCAACTCGCACCAATACTTGCGGTCGGGGGATTGCGAAGCCACCACGCGAGACTCCAAATACCTCACCCTCTCGCATGCAGCCAAGAGGAAAGCACCCACACCGAAGTCGGCCTCACTATTGGTGTCAACCACCTGTCCGGGAATGGCACGCTCACCGATGGGCTGCACATACCCCACTCTGCCGTCTTTCTGCAATGCCTTCTCTGAGAGATATTTCCATGCGCGATTGATTACGGGCTGATACTCTGCCTCGGCAAGATAGCCGTTGTTCACTCCCCACTGCAGTCCGTAGGTGAAGAAAGCCGTGCCGCTGGTCTCTGGTCCGGGAGCATGCCCGGGGTCGAGCATCGAGCGTGTCCAGTAGCCCTCAGGCTGTTGGCACGCAGCCACCGCCTTGGCCATGCGCTGGTATTTCTTGACGAAGAAATCGAGGTGGGCATAGTCGGCAGGTAAATCCTGAAGTACCTTGGCGAGTCCTGCTAATACCCATCCGTCGCCCCTTGCCCAGAAGTCCTTCTTGCCATTGGTGCTCTTGTGCTTGGGATATATATACTTGCCGTCGCGGAAATATAGTCCCGTCTCGGCGTCGAGCATCACCGAGTCGCTATACTGGATGTATTCATACAGTTTGTCGAGATAGAGGGCGTTGCCCGTAGCCTTGTGCAGCTTGGTCATCACGGGCATCACCATATACAGTCCGTCGGCCCACCACCAATAGTCGTTAGCCCGTGTGCTCATCTCGTATTCCATCACCTCGCGAGCACGACGTATGCGGTTGTCGTCGGGAAGGATGTTATAGAGGTCGAGATATGTCTGAAAACAGATTTGCCAGTCGCCGAAGAGCACATGCTCGGGTGTCTCGCCGTAGTTGTATTTCCATTTGCTGCGGTCGTTGCTTGTAGCCCCTCGCCATTTGTTGTGCTCAGCCCACGCCATCGAATAGTCGAGGTATTTCTTGTTGCCGGTGAGGCGGTATGCCTCCATGTTGCCGGTGTGATAGGCAGCCACATGCCAGAATGACGTAGCCTCGGGCTTATGGCGAGTTTGCCAACTGTTGTTCACCCTGTCGATGATGCTGCGCACCTTTGCCGCCTCTCCCTTAGGTGCGGCATAGGCAAAGCAGGTGAATGTCCATAACACTAAGGACATAAGGATGTTTCTTCTAATGTGATTTGTCATTTTTGGGGTATTGTTTTTAATTATCGATTATTTATTCTGGCTGCAAAATTACGAAATAAATTCGATAATATGGTAAAAAAATAGTTATTTATGGATAAATTATAGGCTATTCAGCTTCTTTTTCATCATTTTTGCCATTAATTGACATAAGTTGCAGACGCTGATAGGCTGAGGGAGTCATTGAATACTGGGTTACGCAGTGGAAGGCAGCAAAGTGACTACTTATGATTTAACGACAGGCATACTGACGGTTTTATGATGGCTAACTACAAAGTGTCATAAAGGTAGTTGAGAAACTGTTATAACCTAACTTGTGTAATTATTACATCCTACTGTCGCAATATGCTAAAAAGCCTTTGTATCTCCATCCGCAAGCTTTGAACGGAGATACAAAGGCTTTGGATGGACGTTCAAAGGCTTTGAACGGAGATTTCGGGATTCGGTCTTACAAAAGGTAAGACTCTACAACGGCGTTTCAAAACAGAGACATAAGACGAGATTATTCATAGAAAGCCTCGTGAAGATTTGGATAATTCGAAATTAATGATTACCTTTGCAGCCAATAACGATTCATTGAACAACTATGATACGACAAAAAGAATTTACACTTTCGGCCAAGCACAGAGGATGCCACCTCGTGACTCAGGAGATTATGGCCAATCTGCCCAAACCACTGCCTAAGGCAGGACTGCTCAACCTGTTCGTCAAGCATACGTCGTGCGCTCTTAGTATCAACGAGAATGCCGATCCCGACGTGCGTTCGGACATGGAGAAGATAATGAACCATATAGTTCGCGAAAACGAACCTTATTATGACCATGTGCTCGAAGGGGCTGACGATATGCCCGCACATGCCAAGAGTTCGCTCTTCGGGGTGAGTGTCACCATTCCCATAACCGACGGCCGACTTAATCTCGGCACATGGCAGGGTGTGTATCTATGCGAATTCCGCGACTATGGGGGAGCACGAAGGATTGTGGCGACTATATATGAATAATATTCTCGACTTTCGGAAGTTAAAGAAGTTAAGGAAGTTAAAGAAAAAAATATAAAAATATGAAAAGGTATTTATTGATTATCTCAGCTATGATGCTATTCATCACGGCTTACGCACAAAACAAGGTTTATGACGAGAGCATCGACCCATTTGAACAGATTGACCAGGCTGTGGCAAAGGCACAGACGGAAGGCAAGTTCGTAATCTGTCAACTTGGCGGCAACTGGTGCCCATGGTGCATACGGTTTGCTAAGTTTATCACTGAGGATGAAGAGATTAACAAGATGGTGAACGACAACTTTGTTTATATCCACGTCAACTTCAAGTCGCGCAACGACGAACTGTCGCAACGTGTGAGCAAGCGACTCGGCAATGCGGGCCGATTCGGTTTCCCCGTGCTTGTGATACTTAATCCCGACGGCACTGTGATGCATATCCAGAACTCAGCCTATCTTGAGGAAGGACAAGGCTACAACAAGAAGAAAGTTCTTGACTTTTTCAAACAATGGACTCCCGCGGCTGTTAAATGACGCGGGAGTTTATTTAATAAAATAAGGTGAAAATGTTTGGCTATCTCGCAAATAATTAGTACCTTTGCACC
>CALZYS010000103.1 GCA_945830345.1 uncultured Prevotella sp. | reverse complement strand
AGGGCAGCAACAACAACATTCTGAAATACCAAGGCCTCGTGCTCGACCTCGACAAGAAAACCGTCTCTATTGATGGCGAGGCTGTGGCATTCACAAAGACCGAATTCGAGATTCTACACACACTGCTCGACGAGCGAGGCAGAGTGTTCTCGCGTCAGGAACTGATTAACCGTGTGTGGCCGTCTGACGTATTAGTGCTCGATCGCACTGTGGATGTGAACATCACTCGACTGAGAAAGAAAATTGGTCCGTTCTCAAAATGTATTGTGACACGACTCGGATTCGGCTACCTGTTTGAAGAATAACAAATGATGAGAATGACCATTGGCAAGAGGATGTATCTGAGTATCCTGACGTTGTTCGGGGTATTCGCCGTGTTCTTTATCGTGTTCCAGCAATACCGCGAGAAGGAGTATAAGATAGAGACGCTCAACCAGCGCCTTCAGGTGTTCAACGCCAACTTGGAGGAGGCAATGGAACAGGAGGGCTTTTCCATTGACTCATTTATCAAGAAGCATGGTATGGCACATCTGCGAGTGACTGTAGTGGACACCACGGGCAGGGTGATATACGACAACCTGCGCAAGGACTACAGCAACATCTCCAACCACAGGGAACGAAAGGAGATAAGGGAAGCCATTGACATGGGACAGGGCTACGACATCAACCGAGTGAGCAATACCATACATGGTGACTTCTTCTATTCTGCCACTTATTTTCCCGACAGGAACATTGTGATAAGAAGTGCACTGCCCTACAACAACGACCTGTCGAAGTCACTGCGAGCCGACCAGCATTTCATATGGTTTGCCCTTGTGGTAATGATTGTGCTGTCAATGGTGCTTTACCAATTTATATGGCGACTGAACTCCAACATCAGCAAACTGCGACTGTTTGCCCAACGTGCCGACCGCGGGGAAAGCCTTGATACGGAAGACCTTGTGGAGTTTCCCGACGACGAATTAGGAGAAATATCAGAGAGTATCATAAAAATATACATAAGACTACAAAAGACCAAGGAGGAGCAGAACATACTGAAGAGACAGCTCACCCAGAACATTGCCCACGAACTGAAGACACCCGTGGCAAGTATCCAGGGCTATCTCGAAACCATCATCGACAACCCTGCCATCAAGGAAGAGAACAAGGCGCAATTCCTCGAAAGATGCTATGTACAGAGCAAACGGCTCGGAAGTCTGCTCAACGACATATCGATGCTTAACCGTATGGACGACGGCAGTCAGATGATGGAATTCGAGGAAATAGACGTGTCGATAACCATAAGGCAGATAATCAAGGACACCGCCCTGCAACTGAAAGAAAAGAATATGAAATTCATTGACAAGACTCCCGACAAAATCATAATACATGGCGCAACGGGAGTGGTGTATAGCATATTCCGCAACCTCACCGACAATGCCATTGCCTATGCCGGCGAGGGCAGCACCATCACCCTCGAAGCCCACCAATCGGGCGAATACCGATGGAGCTTCACGTTCAGCGACAATGGCGTGGGAGTGGATGACAAGCACCTGCCACGCCTGTTTGAGAGATTCTACAGAGTGGATAAGGGACGCAGCAGGAAATTAGGAGGCACGGGACTCGGACTTGCCATCGTGAAGAACGGAGTTTTGCTCCACGGAGGCACGATAAAGGCTGAAAATGCCCCTGGTGGCGGCCTAAAATTCGAATTCTCGCTTGCAAAATGAAAAAAAATGGCAAATTATTTGGTATTACGGAGAAAATAGCGTACCTTTGTAGGCATTAATGCCTAAAGTATGTATAAAAAACTAATTTCCATATTGGCAGCTGCATTGATAACAGTGACTGCTACCGCCATAGACAATAACGGTCTGAGATACACAAAGGATAATCCTTTGGTATATGAAGACTTGTGGGATCTTCCCCCATTCTCATTCATCAACGACGAAGGCAAGCCCGACGGATTTAACATTGCCCTCGTGAAAGAGATGCTGAAAAGGCTTGATGTGCCCTACGTCATCAAGCTAAAGCATACGCCCCTCAATTTCCAGGATGTGAGCTCAGGTGCAGCTGCGCTCACTATAGGAATGAAAGCCCCCTACCACGACAAATACGGCTCATATAGCGCCAACACGCTCATACTTTTCACGCATAGTGTGGCAAGTCCGAAAAACAATCCCGCCGAGATACACAACTTTGACGACCTGAAGAACAACAAGGTATATGTACACCGCAACAGTTTTAGTCACAACCAGATGATTGAAGCTGGACTGACAGCCAACGCCATTCCTTCCGATGACATCAAGGCTGTGCTGATGCAAGTGGCTGCCCAAGACAGCGGCATAGTGCTTTGGAACACTAACACCCTAAAGGAACTGATACAGAAAAACCATCTCGACAACCTGAAGCTCACCCCAGTGAGCATGAAGTATGGAGAATACCATTTCATCTCGCGCGACTCGGTCTTGCTTCAGAAACTCGACAGCGTATATGACGAGATGGTAGCCAACGACGAGGTGCTGCCATTGCGCAGGACATGGTTTTATCCCGAAGAGAAGGATGATGCCGTAGGGTCTTTCGTATGGTATGTTGCGATTGTGATTGGCTTGTTCTTCTTGGTTCTACTCTCCTACAACATCTATTACAAGATACAGGAGCGACGCCTCAGCGAGATGAGCGAGCGACAGTCAAAGCGTCTCGGCCTGCTTTTGCGATCGGGCAAGAGAGACGTGTGGACATACAATACCATAACAAAACTGTTCACATTGCTGAGTCCCGAGGGCAAGTACAACGAGGAATACAACCTGAAGTCTTTCGCCCTATTCTTCCCCGAAACCGATTTCAAGCAGATAATCGAGGAAATAGAGAATATTGAATTGGGCTTGTATGAAAACACCAAACTCCTCGTAAGATGTAATCTGAAGAGAGAAGACGAGGGAGATGGCAAAATGTCATACTTCGACCTCAACATATCGGTATTGCAAAACGGCGAGGACAAACTGCCTGTATCGCTAATTGGTATTATGCACGATGTGACCGCCGAGAAGAAGAAGTTTATCGACACACGCAACAACCTGCTGAAATACCGCACCATCTTCAACACCTCAATGGCCGACCTCGCTTATTACGACAAGGACGGAATACTCACAGACATCAACCACAACGCATGCATGACCTTCGGTATCACCGACCGCGAGACATTAATAAAGTCGAAGACCCACATATCAGACATCCCGGTGTTCATGGGACTTAAAGGCGATGTATGCAGGGAAATATGGATGTCGTCGATTACCGACATGGACAAGCTACACATGGAAAAGGACTCTACGAAATACTGGACACGCACCGGCGTCATATACTACGAATTCACCATCATGCCTATATATGACTCCAACGGCGAGCCTATATGCTTTGTGTCGTGCGGCAAGGACTTGACCGAGACCGCCAAGCGTATGAACAAGGAGCGAGTGAGACAGAGACGAATAGAAAACACCAACGAGCAGATAACCAGCTACACCAACGACATTAACTATGCCTTGGAAGTGAGCGGCACCCGACTTGCCAACTACTATCCCGACTCTCACGAGATGACCATAGCCCACGACATAGAAAAGCCCATGCTGAAGTTGTCGCAGTTGCGCTGCATTTCACTGCTTGACAAGGAGTACAAGCACAAGGCGGCAACGGTATTCATCAACCTCGACAAGAAGAGGCTGAAGAGATTCGAGCTGCGAGTGGGAACAATATTCAAAGACCACTACAAGGACAATGCCTACTATGAATTCAACGGCATCCCCATCAAGAAGGATGGCACTGTTGACCACTATTTCTGCCTGTGCCGCAACGTAAGCAAACTCGTGGAAACAGAGAAACAACTTGAGGAGGAAACCAAAAGGGCTCAGGAGGCTGAGGAATTCCAAAACTCGTTCCTCAAGAACATGAGTCACGAGATACGCACTCCACTATACACCGTAGTGGGATTTGCCGAACTATTCCAAGGAGAGCATGACAAGAGTGACGAACCCGTGTTTATCGACCAGATAAAGCAGAACTCGGACATGCTGCTGAAACTCGTCAACAATATCCTGCTACTGTCGAGAATCGACGCCAAGATGGTGGAAGTGAAAACCTCAACCATCGACTTCCCCGAGTTCTTCAAGGCCAAATGCCTTATGGGATGGACACAGGGAGTGAAGCCTGGTGTGGATACCAGGATAGAGACAACAGATGACCATCTAATGGTGGAAATAGACGACAACCACGTGGGGCTCATCATCGAAACCTTATGCCGACTGGCAAGCCAGTTCACCGAGAAAGGACTGATACACACAAGATATATCTATCACTCCGGAATGTTGACACTAATGTTCAAGGACAGCGGTCGCGGCATGACCGAAGAAAACAAGGCAAGCGTGCGCAACCGCAATATGGACGAGGAATCGGGCGATTACTCCGTACTCATCCAGCTTATCATCTGCCAGCAATTGACATCGCTCATGGGCGGTCAGATGGAGTTTGAAAGCGAACTTGGCAAGGGCTCTACAATCTGGATTTCCTTCCCTTGCAAAATAGTTGATATGCCCAAGCAGGAAGAGCCTGCCTCCACACTCGACAGCTTTATTGACAACGACATTCTGGCCAACAGCGACATGCTTGCCAACATGTCGGAGGAAGACATCAACAACCTGCTTGCCAACAGTGACCTTTTCAAATAACGACAAAATGTAATATCCCTACGAAATATGAGCAAAGGACTACAACATACAGCCATAAGTTATATCGCCAAAGCGCTGATGACATTAGTCTGCGTATTCACGGCAATGGCAATATCAGGCCAGGTCAAGGAAAAATACAGTAACGAAGCACCAGTGCGAATGGTGAGCGAAAACGAGTTCTACCCCTTCGAATACCGCAATGAATCCGGGCAACCCGAAGGATTTGTTATCAAGGTGGTATCGAGGATATTTGGCTCTCTCAACATCCCCTACACCATCAGTATGACCACTCGTACCGAGGTGAACGAGACATTTGACACCAACAATGCCGACCTCATCGTGAAGTCGCCCACCAATCCTATTCCCGGGGTCTATTACACAAAGAACAAATTGTCGCCCTACAAGGTATTGATAGCCTATCCCAAGGGCAAGACTCCCATAAAAAAACTCAGCGAACTGAAGCAAAACGACATCGTCATATTCAAGGAGGGCAACTATTGTTCGGAATATGTTATAGCCAACCATCTCATACGTCCCGAACAAATGATGTACCGCACTGTGAAGCAGGGTCTTTTGGGAATTGCCACTGGCGACTACCAGTATATGATATGCGGAGAGGTGACAATGAAAATGGTGATGAAGAAATTCAATATCACCAATGTGGAACTTTCGGAAATAGACATCCCCGAAGGAGCGATCAAGTTTTGCAGTCGCGACAAATTGCTCATCAACCTTATAGACGACCAACTGACTGAATTGCACCGCAACGGACAACTCGACAGAATGTTCCAACAGTCATTATCGGTAAACACTGCAGACAACAATAATATCACCTATATTCTCTTCGCCGTGTTCGGTCTGCTGCTAATGATTATTATTGTCATCCTTGTCAACCGATATGTCACTCGGCATATCAAGGCTGGCATGCAGTCAACCATCGAGACCAACAATATCATGAAGAAGGCTCTCGAAACCGTGAATATCAACGTGCTCGAAACAGACATCAACAATAGGTGGATAACCAGCCTCTACGGAAACTTAATCCCCGATGGGGGGTCTACCGTGGATGACTGCACATCGAGAATTCATCCCGACGACATCAATAACGTGGCGGAAAAATTCCACAAGATGATGAAAAAGGAAGAAAACGGAGTGGAATATCGCTACAGATACAACATGGGCACCGAGAATGAACCCAACTGGAGAATACTATATGCCAACGCACTGCCCGAATACGACAAGAACGGCAATGTGATTAAACAAATCACCACCATATCCGACATCACCGACGAAACACGGCAGGACCAAAAAGACCAACAGACCTCGGAGATATACAAGCACATATTTGATATGCCTATCGTGGGCCTTGCGCTATATGACAGTCATGGACATTTTATTGAGGCCAACCAGGTGATGCGCGACATATTCAAGAACCTGAACAGCAACACCGATGTCTTTGCCTCAACCTCGATATACGATTTCCCCGCATTTGCCGGAATCATCGACCGCACCACAAAGGAGAATCTGTTCTTCTGCACATATTCCGACACTACCAATGACGGAATGCCCAACTTTGTCGAGATAAGAATGCGTCCCATCAAGGACGAAAGCGGCAATATTGTATATCGCATGATTACCGCCCGCGACAAAAGCGACGAGCGCGAGATGTACCGCCAGAGCCGACTCAATGACGAGAAGGTGCGACAGGTGAGCGAACAGATGATGCAATATGAGAACGAATTGCGCTATCTGCTAAAGGGAAGCCTGATGAGAGTGTGGAAGTCAAGCATCAATAGCAACAGCATACGCCTCTACCGAGATCTACATACCTTCGACATGAAATACACATTCGAAGAATTCCTCAGTGGTATCGACGAAGCTGACAGGGATGATGCCCTGAAGCTCATCGACCCAAGAAAGAATGGAGGAAAATCGCACAATGCCACCCTACGCATCTACGAGAAGCGCATCGACACTAAGTATTGGTACACTATCAATAGTATTCCCGAATACGACGACAAAGGCAATATCATCGGCAGTTTTGGACTGATACACAATGTCAACGACCTCATGGAAACCCAGATAAAGATGCAGAAGGAGAAAGAGCGCGCCAACGACTCAAGTAGGCTGAAGAGTACATTCCTTGCCAACATGAGTCACGAGATACGCACACCGCTCAATGCCATAGTTGGATTCTGCGACATCATGCAGACGATAGAATCCCCAGAGGAAAGGGAGGAGTTGTTGAAGATTATACATAACAACTGTAACAATCTGTTGCAGATCATCAACGACATACTTGTATTGTCGGAACTGGATTCAAGTGGACTGACTCTCAATCCCGAACGATGCGACTTTGCCGAGGAATTCTCTCTTCTTTGTAAGTCGCTCGAACAGCGTATCAGCGAACCGGCAGTAGAGTTTGTCATCGAGAATCCCTACGACTCACTCTTTGTCACCATAGACAAAGGTCGCATAAGTCAGGTTATCACCAATTTCCTCACAAATGCCGTGAAATATACCCATGAGGGGCATATCAAATTGGGGTATCGCATCGAGTCCAATGGTCTGCACATTTATTGCGAGGACACCGGTAGCGGTATTCCCAAGGATAAGTGTGAGAAGATTTTCGAAAGATTCTTCAAGGTGAACGAATATATCCAAGGTGCGGGTATCGGATTGAGTATATGCAAGGCTATTACAGCAAAATGTGACGGAAAAATTGGAGTGGAATCTGAAGAAGGCAAGGGATCTACATTCTGGATATGGATTCCTTGTGAAATCGAGGAATAACAATACAATTATATAAATTATGGAAAAAATAAAACTTAGTGAAAACATAATATTGGCAGATGCCGACTATATTGACAAAGTGGCATTCGACCT
>CALZYS010000102.1 GCA_945830345.1 uncultured Prevotella sp. | reverse complement strand
TGTTCATTTTAAGCATACGTTCGGGCACACTATTGCGCACTGCATCCACCACAAGGCGCAACTGGCTGAGACGAACGAATGACTTGGTGGTGAGTGACACCACCTGGCGCGTGGGAATAGGGAGGGCAAAGGGACGCACAAGCTGGCGCTGAGAGTCGGTGAGCTGTTCGAGAGCAAGTTCGGGAATGAAGGTGACACCCTTGCCACCCTCCACCATCCTCATGAATGTCTCTATGCTGCCGAGGGAATAGGTGTTCTTGCTCACTTGGGCCGACTTAAGACTGCAGAACTTCACAAGCTGGTCGCGGAAGCAGTGTCCCTCGTCGAGCAACCACAGGAACTCGTCGTTGAGGTCGGAAGTCTTTATCGACTTATTGGCATAAAGGGCATCCGACTTCGACACGTATGCCAAGAACTGCTCATAATAAAGTGGTGTCTGCTCGTAGTTCTCCATATCATCAAGACTTACAAGTATTGCGATGTCTATCTCACCACGACTGAGGGCCTTCTTGCAGTCGGCGGTCTTCATCTCAAATACAGTGAATCTCACATCTGGATTATCAGCCGTGAGCTTATTAAAGAAGCGCGGAAGCAGATAGGGGGCTATCGTCGGCAGTATGCCTATACGGCATGTTCCGCCCACAAGTCCCTTTTCCTCGGCCACGATGTCCTTTATCTTCCTTGCCCTTGCCAGCACTCGCCATGCCTGCTCCACCACGAGCTTACCTATTGCCGTAGGTGTCACCTGCTGCGAGGAACGCTCGAAAATCTTGACGTCGAGTTCTGCCTCAAGTTTCTGTATCATCGCACTGAGCGTGGGTTGTGTGACTCCACACTGCTCAGCTGCCTTGGCAAAGTGGCGGAGTCTGTACACCGCCACGATATATTCCATCTGCTGTAATGTCATTGTCGGTCTTATTTTTTGTGCAAAGATAAATATTATTATCGCAATAGACAAACAAATGACTTATATTTAATGTTTTTTAATCAACACAGAGAGACACGGAGTCACAGAGTTTATCTGAATAGCAGTCACAATGGTATAACAAATATTTTTTTCCCAAAAATATCTTTTTTTTTATAATTTTCTTTGCACATTTAAAAAAAAGCATTATCTTTGCAGCGTCATTGAGTGATGATGGCATAAAGTAACGAATCAAAAAAGCGACATAATCATTATATTTATTTGTTAAACAACTAATTAGAAACTTATGAAAAAGCTATTAAGACTATTCCTGACGATGGTCTGCCTTGTTGGCTTATTGTCCGCACATGCGACCTTTAGGGACATCAAGCTTGACCTCACTGGCGGTAATTTCTTCACCGACACTGAGAAAACCGACAACATTGCCTCTACTGTATATAAAGGTGAGGCAACGACCCTGACAATCAGCGGCGGCAACTATACCCCGTATATCTCAGTTGCAGCTGTGGAGCAGGGCGGCGAAGGCGGCAAGACATTTACCGACGAGCCGGTAAGCGTGGTTTATGCAATGAGCGACATCAACAATCCTGGAGATTGCACCGCCACTCTTGACGACGTATTCTCTACATTGGCTTTCGACTCAGGCGACGCCAATCTCACCGGCACTGCCTTTGTCACCATGACAGACGGAACTGCCACAGATGTGAAGGGTATCAAATTCAAGCCTGCTGGTTCTACAAAGAAACTGACATGGTTCGTGCGCCCAGCCATGGGACTGACCTTCACTCCAACAAGACTGGAAGGATATATCAACCGATGCGGCACTGACGCTGAGAAGGGTGTGAAAGTGACTGCACAAAAGGCTGACGGCACTGAGGTGGCTCTTGGCACTTACACCGCTTGGCGTCAGGGAAAAAGCTCATCCAAGAAGGATTACGACAACGAGGCTGTGTATAAGTATGACATTACACTCACCGCAGAGCAGCAGGCCCAACTCGCAGGCTCCGACGGTTTCTATCTCTATGCCACCATTGGTGTTAACTCAGGCAGAGAAGGTCTCTTCGGACGCGTAACAATAGATGGTACTGTCAACGGCACTATGGTTGCAGTGAACAAATACGCTCTCACCTTGGCTGCCAACCCGACTGAAGGCGGCGAAGTGTCAATTTATCCAAAATCGGATAAATATCTTGAGAATGACAAGGTGCAGCTCACTGCAACCGAGAACTTCGGTTATAACTTCGTCAACTGGACCAATGCAGCCGGCGAAGAGGTTTCGACTGAAGCAAAATTCAAATATACCGTAACAAGCGATGAAACCCTCACCGCCAACTTCAGGCAAGTCAACACCTATGCATTGGATATCGCCGTAGAGGGCGGTGCCAACGACTATATGGTAAGCCTCACACCTGCTCCTACAGTTGTGGATGGAAAGAACATGTATGAGGAAGGAACAAAAGTTGTGATTTCAGCATCTTCTAACCCAATACTCACTTTCACCAACTGGAGCAATGGCGAGACAGCTGCCGAGATGGCTGTCATAATGAATGAGGACAAGAGCTTCACGGCTTCTTATGCCGCTATCGACTATATTGCAGGTTGGGATTTCATCCGCCCGGGCAATGCAGGTCGTGCCGCTGACTTCGCTGCTGCCGACAACGACGCTGCAAGTCTCGTGATGCTCAATGAGGCTGGCGAGGCAAAGGGTTGGCTTGACAAGAGCCAACAGGCTGCCGGTGGCTATGAAGGACGTCCAGGTGCCGTATGCTGGGTGGCTGGCAGCTCAAATGGCGATGTAGGCCACCATCACTGGCAGACTTGCGTGAACGCAACTGCATTCACCGACCTTAAGGTGATAACCGCTATGGTTTACAACTACAACGCCTATCCCACTCAGAGCATCGAATACTCTCTCGACGGCGAGACATGGACATCTATAGGCAAGCTCACTATCGAGGGCGCAAAGAAATGGACTGACGGCACATTCTCGCTGCCTGCCGACGCCAACAACAAGGAGAAGGTTTATATCCGCTGGATTAGCGACAAGACTTCTACTGTAACAGGAAGCGGTTCTCCCAACGATGGTATCACTCTCGGCGGTTCATATATCATCGGAACAGCACAGCTCATTGACGACGGCACCGCCCCTGAGCTTGTCAGCTCAGTGCCCGAGAACGGAGCTACAGGAGCGTCAGCCAATGGCAAGGTGGTGCTCACATTCGACGAGAAAGTGAAGTTGACTAATGCCGCCAAGGCCACTATCGGCGACATTGAATTGCCTATGACTGCCAGCGGCAAGACCGTCATCTGCGAGTACAAGGGTCTCACATACTCTACCGACTATCAGTTCACGTTGGCAGCCGGTTCTGTAGCCGATCTCACCGACAATGCCATTACAAATGACATCGTCATCAACTTCCAGACTAAGGTTAAGCCTGCTGTGACAAAGGGCACATACGACTTCATCGTTCCTAACGACGGTACCATCACCGAGGCTCTCGCAGCAGCAAACGCACGTGGCACCAACGCCACTGAGCGATTCCGCATACTCATCCTCGACGGCAACTATGTATTTGACACTAACGGCACTACCACAGGTGGTGACGGCAATACATATCCCGACCCACGCTCATACCTCAACTCACCGTACGTATCGTTCATCGGACAGTCGATGGAAGGCGTGGTAATCACCAACCAGACTCCTGCTGCAACTTGGGACAACGGTTATGGCCAGGCTTGTCCGCTCGAAGGCATAGGCAAGGGTGACGTGCTCATCATCAACAAGGACGGTCACGACGCTTACTTCCAGAACCTCACCATGAAGTCATCTATGGGAGACGCCCACGGACGTGACATCGTGCTACAAGACAAGTCGAACCGCACAATCTTCAAGGACGCTTGCCTCTGGGGATATCAGGATACATACGTTTCCAACAACCAGTCGGGTAAGTTCTACTTCGAAGGTGGCGTACTCCGCGGACGCACCGACTACCTCTGCGGCAAGGGTGATGTCTTCTATAACGAGGTGACACTGCAGCAGTGCGGCACCGGCGGCTATCTCGCCGTTCCTTCACAAGCCAAGAACTTCGGTTACGTATTCCAGAACTGCTACATCAAGAAGGAGACATCTGATGTATCATTCTATCTCGGTCGCCCATGGGGCAACGGCACTCCTACCGCAAGCTTCATCAACACCAAGATGGACGCTGCACCTATTGGCAATGGTTGGGCAGACATGAGCGGCGGCTGGCCGAAACGCTTTGCCGAGTATAACTCTTACCTCGCATCAGGCACAACGCTCGACCTCTCAGGACGTCGCACATCATGGACAGACAAGGAAGACAAAACGCATGACAATGACCCGATTCTCACCATCGACGACGTGCAGGCTATGTCACTCGACAACGTGATGGGACAGGACGACGATTGGGATCCGACAGCTCTTACCGAGCAGGCTTCCGCTCCTGCGAACGTTATCATCAACACCGACACCAAGGCGTTGACATGGGATAACAGCGATTATGTGTTCTGTTGGGTTATATTCAAGAATGGCGCCTATGTAGCCAACACTACCGTGCCTTCATACGAAGTTGACGATACCGCTGCCACATGGTCAGTGCGCGCCGCCAACGAGATGGGCGGTCTGAGCGAGGCTGCAAACGCCACTGTTCCAACTGCCATCGACGGTGTGAATGTTTCCTCTGTCAAGTCTGTGGCTTACTACAACCTGCAGGGTATCAAGGTAAACAAGGCATACAAGGGCACTGTGATAAAGATTGAGACTCTTGCCAATGGCAAGAAAGTGATAACCAAGGTCAACTGAATCTGACTCTGGATTCAGTTCCCTTTCAAACAAAGACCTCCGTGGCAAGCCTGTCACGGAGGTCTTTTATTGTTATGTATCAGTTTTCCTGTCATTTCCTTTGTATTTCCATTATTTATTTGTAATTTTGCCGCCAAATTGCGCATTATCATATACAAAGGATGAAGAATAACAACAACGAACGCGTGGAGCTGCCTATATGGCTGGCTCTTGTCCCACTGCTGTTGCTGATGGCAATGCTGGTATTCACTATACGTGCCTTCGGCGGCGACTCACTGAGCGGACCGAGCCAGATTGTGATGCTGGCGGCTTCGGCCGTGTGCTGCATTATCGGCATCGGGGCGGGCAGGGTGAGATGGCACGAATTTGAGAGTCAAATAGCGAAGAACATTTCCCACGTGTCGTCGGCATTGATAATCCTGCTGTTTATCGGTGCGTTGGGCGGCGCATGGATGGTGAGCGGCGTGGTGCCGATGATGATATATTATGGTCTTGACATAATACATCCGAGCGTGTTCCTTGCTTCCACGTGTGCCATAAGTGCCGCAGTAAGCGTTATGACCGGCAGCTCGTGGACCACTATTGCCACCATCGGAGTGGCTCTGATGGGCATCGGCAAGGCGCAGGGATTTGACGAGGAATGGATAGCGGGAGCCATCATCAGCGGAGCGTATTTCGGCGACAAGATATCGCCATTGTCCGACACCACGGTATTGGCATCGAGCGTATGCCACGTCAATCTTTTCTCTCACATCCGATATATGATGATTACGACGATTCCGTCGTTCGCGATAGCACTGCTGATATTCTTCGTTGTGGGATGGGCGCATACAGCAACGGAGACAGCACACTTGGCGGCTTGTCAGGAGGCTATCGTAGGGAGATATAATATCAGTCTTTGGCTAATGATTGTTCCCGCTGCCACTGCGGTCATGATTGTCAGGAAGCTGCCTGCATTGGTGACGATGTTTGCCTCCACGTTGATGGGAGTGGTGTTTGCGCTGATATTCCAACCGGATGTTATAGCGGAGATTGCCGATGGCGACATGTTTAAAGGTGCCATGCAGGCTGTATATGGAGGGACGGCGATAAAGACCTCGGACACGATGCTCGACGAACTGGTGGCGACAAGAGGTATGGAGGGTATGCTCTCTACAGTGTGGCTAATACTTTGCGCCATGTGTTTCGGCGCTACGATGACTGCAGGCGGCATGACGGCTGGCATCACCCGACTGTTCACACGATTTGCACGGGGTCGCACTTCCACCGTGTCGTCAACTGTGGCCACAGGACTGGTGCTTAACACCACTGTGGCTGACCAATATATGGGCATATTGCTTTCGGGAAACGTGTTCCGCGAGATATACAACAAGAACGGATTGGAGCGCCGGCTGCTTAGCCGTGCCACGGAGGACTCGGTGACGGTGACGTCGGTGCTTATTCCTTGGAACTCATGTGGTATGACGCAGAGCACGGTGCTCGGTGTAGCCACTCTCACCTATCTGCCTTACTGCTTCTTCAATCTCCTCTGTCCGCTGATGAGCATAATTATTGCCATTACGGGATACAAAGTCAATTTAAGAGTGAAGACTTAGGTATATTCCCCAACGGGTATAATATGTTAAATAACCATATATTTTATACCTTTTAGGGTATAGTTTAAGGGATTTTCATTACCTTTGTATCAACTTACTAACTATATAAACATGAATAAAACAATGAAACCTATCTGTAAACTGGTTATGCTTGCACTCCTGACCATTCCTACGGGGCTGCAGTCGCAAAGACATCGCCCACAAAGCGATTTCAATACTGATACACTGATGGTGCACGACCCCGTGATGGCCTTAGAGAACGGGACGTTCCACCTATACAGCACAGGCACAGGTATTCAACACGCGACATCCACCGACTTGAAAACATGGACAGTAAAAGCTTCCCCTACAATGAGCGTAATACCTAAATGGACACGCGACTCTGTGCCGGGATTCAAAAACCACGTATGGGCTCCAGACATAATCAGATACAGGGACAAATGGTGGATGGCATACAGCTGCTCTACATTCGGCAAGAACACGTCGGCAATTGGACTGATGTCGGCACGATCGCTCGATGCGGATGAGACTTGGAACGACGAAGGGGCTATCGTATGCTCACGCGAAGGACGTGATAACTGGAACGCAATCGACCCCAACTTCGTTATTGACGACAATGGGGAGCCTTGGATGACATTCGGCTCGTTCTGGGACGGCATCCAGCTTGTGAAACTGGACACCACAATGCACATTGCCAAAGGACAAAGGATGAAGACTATCGCAAGGCGAAAGCACGTGGACACCATGGAGAATCCCGTGGAGGCTCCTTTCATCTTAAAGCGCGGTGGATATTACTACTTGTTTGTATCTTGGGACTACTGTTGCCAGGGAATGAAGAGTACATACAAGGTGGTAGTGGGCAGAAGCCGAAATATCGAAGGTCCATACCTCGACCGCAACGGCAAGGACATGGCTGACCTTGGAGGAACATTGGTAATAGAGGGCGACAAGAAGGAATTTGAGGCTGCAGGACACTGCTCTGCCTATTCTTTCAAAGGAAAGGATTATTTCCTTTGTCATGGATATGCCGTGGCACTCAAAGGGGCATCGATACTAATATGCAGGGAAATATTTTGGACTGACGACGGATGGCCCACGCTAAAGGATAAATAGAAATAATCTATCATAAGATAGAGAAATTCTGTTTGGAATACTCATTAATTATTATTACCTTTGCACCGTAATTAATAAAAATCATCATTAATAATTAAATATTCAACATTATGAAAGAACTTAAAGGAACAAAAACCGAGAAGAATCTTCTCGATGC
>CALZYS010000101.1 GCA_945830345.1 uncultured Prevotella sp. | reverse complement strand
CAATGGCAGCAGGACGATAGACGTCGCAAGCCACCAACAGTGGTTTTTTGTGGTTCTTGTTCTTGAGCATATTGGCAAGCTTTCCGCTGAAGGTTGTCTTACCAGAACCCTGGAGTCCTGACATGAGTATAATCGCGGGGCGACCTTCCAACTTGAGTTCGGCGGCCTTGCCTCCCATCAGTTCTGCCAGTTCGTCGTGAACAATCTTCACCATCAGCTGCCCAGGCTTTACGGCAGAAAGTACGTTCATACCCAAAGCCTTTGCCTTGACCGTATCCGTGAAGGTCTTTGCTACCTTATAGTTTACGTCGGCATCAAGCAAAGCCCTGCGGACATCCTTAAGAGTCTCCGCCACATTGATCTCGGTAATTTTACCCTCGCCCTTCAGTATTTTGAACGAGCGTTCCAGTCTGTCACTTAAATTTTCAAACATTCTATTTCGTCTATTTTTATTTCAATTAATAATGATATTCACTTGGATAATTTCTGCAAAGTTAATGCATTAAATCCGAAAAAAGGAATAATTTATGCGACTTTTAATGTATTTTAGTATGATTTACATTGAAATTGCGCACATTAAAATGGAGTGTGCAACTATTCCCACTTCCAAGCAAAAAAAGGAGATGCAATTCATCTCCTTTTCTTAAGTTCCAATTTGGGAATCTTTATTGCCTGTCCTTCCTTTAAAGGAGCCTTGGCTTCGAGACCATTGAACACCTCAACATAGCATGACATACCAGGACCGAGCAATCTGTTGGCGATATCCTCAACCGTCTGACCAGCCTTGGCCTTCACGGTCTTGTCCTCACCGATAATTCTATATGCACCAGTTCTAACCCTTGCATCCATTGCGCCATATTTGTCGGTAGCCTGCTTTGCAGGTTGTTCCTTTACAGGTTCCACCTTTGCTGGTTCTTCCTTTTTGGTCTCTTCCTTGGATTCATCCTTAGCAGCCTCATCCTTTTCCTTATCTATAGACATTGCCCCAATCTTGGTGGCATCCACCTCTTGGGCAACCGTATCCTTAGCCATAGCCGCCTGTGCCTTCTTAGCCGTCATTTCCGCAGCTTTGAGGTCGGTCTGCATCTGCTTGTACGCCATTTCCTCCGAAAGTTCATACCTTCCGTATTGGTAACCGCCATAGGCAGCACCAAGAATCAACAACAGCACAACTACTCCTGACAACACCCAACGAAGTGTCGGGTTGCCAGATTCTTCTTCTTCAATGATTTCTTCATCTATCGGATTTTCCGGTTCTCCAGATTGTTCATTTTCAGCCGGAGTTTCAGATACAGAAGGAGTTTCTTCATTGTCATCTGTGAACTCTACAATAGAGGAATCTGTTGTTGTGGAGGCTGCCTCGTCATTTACATTCAGGATTGCTGGATCTTCCGAGGGGGCTGATTCTCCGGACAATCCGGAATTATCAGACAATTCGGAATTATCAGACAATCCAGAATTATCAGACAATTCGGAAGTATCAGACAATTCGGAAGTATCAGACAATCCAGAGATTTCGGCGATAGGCTCTTCAGCAATAGGCTCCTCTCTGATAGGCTCCTCTCCGATAGGTTCCTCTCCGATAGGTTCCTCGGCTACGGGCTCATCGATAGTCGGTTCGGGGAAATCAACACCATCATTGAGTATGACTGTCTCAAACTGCGAGAATGGCTTGTTGACAATCTCCTTCATCACACTATCGGGAGTGAATGTCAGCTTCGAATGACCTTCAATCAACACCCTTTCACCAGTGTTGACATTAATACTCTCACGGTCGTCCACCTCAATAATCTTGAATGTGCCAAGACCTTTCACCTTGACAACCTTGTCTTCGTCAAGACATTCCTGTATGACATCGAACATCGCCTTCACAAAGCGACGCGACTCCTTGTCGTCAAGTCCGTTCTTGGACATGAGGACACCGCTAATGTCGAAAACATTCAATTTACTCATCAGCTTCCCCTCCCTTCTTGATTCTTTCTTTCCATGCAGCAATGGGTTTAAATGCAAGCACCAGTTTTGGCGGCACAAGCATACGTTGCTGAGTCGTGGGACTCACCATCACCCTTTCCATCTTCTTTTTCACCTCAAAGAGTCCAAAGCCATCAATAGCGAGACTGTTTCCATCCTGGAAAGCATCACTCATGGCATCAATCACGTTGGTCACCATTCTCTGCGTAGGCACCTGACTGTATCCAGTGCGCTGAGCTAAGCGTGAAATGAAATCCTTGTTGTTCATACTTTGGTAATTAATTATTTTATTATTGTAGTTCCATAGAGGTCGAATTCCTCCGAATCCACTATCTTCACATTATAATATCTGCCCACTTTCAATAGTCGTTCCTCCACGGGTATGAGTACCTCGGGATCGACTTCCGGCGAACAGTATTCCGTTCTGCCGACGTAGTAGTCGCCCTCCTTGCGGTCGATGACCACCTTGAGCACCTGCCCCACCTTCTCAGCCTCGATTTCAGCACTTATTTCCTGCTGCAATGCCATAAGCCGGTCGAGCCTTCTCTGCTTCACCTCTTCGGGCACGTCATCCCCGTAGTTTTCAGCGGAATACGTACCGTCTTCCTCTGAATAAGCGAATGCGCCCATACGCTCGAATCTTGCCCAACGGGTGAACTCCATAAGTTGCTCGAAGTCATCCTCCGTCTCACCAGGGAATCCCACCATCAGTGTTGTGCGTATATGTATTCCTGGCACCTCCTCGCGCAAACGCTCCATCAGGCGATAAGTATCGTCCTTGGTGACATTACGTCTCATCCTCGCAAGCATATTGTCGGAGATGTGCTGCAAGGCTATATCAAGGTATTTGCACACATTGTCGCGCTCCCTCATCACACGGAGTAGCTCCCAAGGGAAATGCGTGGGATAGGCATAATGCAGCCTTATCCACTTCACTCCGGGGATGTCGGACATTCGCTCCACCAATTCGGCTATATGCTGCTTGCCGTCGATATCCACTCCATAGTATGTCAGTTCCTGGGCAATCACCTGAAATTCAGTCGTTCCGTCGGCCACCAACTGCCTCACCTCCTGAAGTATATCGTCCATCGGCCGACTGACATGCTTGCCAGTGATGATGGGGATGGCGCAATAGGCGCAATGGCGGTCGCAACCCTCGCTTATCTTGAGATAGGCATAATGGCGGGGGGTGGTGATATGCCTCACGAGATTGCATGTCTCCATGGGGGAGCCGAGGTCGGCGAGCAACTGCTTGTAATTGAACTTGCCATAAAACTTATCCACCTGCGGAATCTCTGCCTCAAGTTCCTTCTGGTATCTTTGCGACAGACATCCCATGACGTAGAGTTTCTTTAATCTGCCCTCTTCTTTTGCCTGTGCAAATTCGAGGATAGTGTTGATGCTCTCCTCCTTGGCATCCTGAATAAATCCGCATGTATTGATGACAGCTATCTCTCCCTTAGGGTTCTTGCTGTCGTGAACACAATGATATCCTTTGGCCTCAAACATACTCATAAGAGTCTCGCTGTCAACGAGATTCTTCGAGCAGCCCATTGTGATTATATCTATCGTATTTTTCTTCATCACGACCTTCGGATGCTTATTCGTTCACCTTGAAAAGAGAGTCCACAAACTGGCTCTTGTTGAAGAGCTGCAGGTCTTCCATCTTCTCGCCCAGGCCGATATATTTCACCGGCACTTTTAGCTGGTCGCTGATGCCGATGACCACACCACCCTTGGCAGTTCCGTCGAGCTTGGTGATGGCAAGCGATGTTATCTGAGTGACAGCCGAGAACTGCTTAGCCTGCTCAAAGGCATTCTGTCCGGTACTGCCGTCGAGCACGAGCATCACCTCGTCGGGAGCCTCGGGCAACACCTTCTTCATCACGTCCTTAATCTTCTTCAGCTCGTTCATGAGTCCCACCTTGTTGTGCAGACGTCCGGCAGTGTCGATGAGCACGACGTCGGCACCATTTGCCTTGGCACTGCTCAATGTATCGAAAGCGACAGATGCAGGGTCGCTTCCCATCTGCTGCTTGATGACGGTCACTCCTACCCTCTCGCCCCATATGCACAATTGCTCTACGGCAGCGGCACGGAATGTGTCGGCGGCTCCGAGATACACCCTTTTGCCTGCCTGCTTGAATTGGTAAGCCAGTTTGCCGATGGTGGTGGTCTTTCCCACTCCATTCACTCCCACCACAAGTATGACATAAGGCTTGTGGTCGGAAGGCAAATCCCAGTTGTCATTATCGTCGGTATTGTTCTCCGAGAGCAAGGCAGCAATCTCCTGCCTCAGTATGCCGTTGAGCTCTGACGTGCTCACATATTTGTCACGAGCCACACGCTCCTCAATGCGCTGTATAATCTTCAACGTGGTGTCAACACCAACATCACTGGTGATGAGCACCTCCTCTAGATTGTCGAGCACGTCATCATCCACCTTCGACTTTCCTGCCACAGCACGTGCCAGTTTGTCGAATACGCTTGTCTTTGTCTTTTCCAACCCACGGTCGAGGGTTTCCTTTTTGTTCTTATTGAAAAAGCCGAATATTCCCATAATTGTACAATTTGATTGCAAAAATACAAAATATTTTTGAGAAATAAGTATTTTTCCGACAAAAAGTGCAAATAATCAATTAAATATCACCTGTTTCGTCAAATTTCCACGCATAATAGTATCATAAAAGCGCAGAAACCGAATAAAAATAAAAGGCTGCAACTCATAATGGTTGCAGCCTCGTATTTAATAGAGTTATGATTTCAATTACTTGAAGAATTCCTTAACCTGCTCGTTAGGAACCATCTTCTCGTCAAAGATGTAAGCTCCAGTCTTGGGGCTCTTCACCATCTTGATGACCTTTGAATAAGAGCGACCATCCGTAGCAGAACCATCGCGGAGGGTAGCCACAACTTTCTTTGCCATTTCTTAAAATGCTAAATTTAAAAGTTATTATTTGATTTCCTTGTGAAGTGTCATCTTCTTCAAGATGGGGTTGTACTTCATCAATTCCATTCTCTCAGGAGTATTCTTACGATTCTTGGTCGTAATGTAACGGCTTGTACCAGGCATGCCACTGTTCTTCATCTCAGTGCACTCCAGAATCACCTGTACTCTATTGCCTTTTGCTTTCTTTGCCATGTGATTATTCTCCTATAACTTTAATATCCTTCCACTCACAATAGCCCTTTGACACAGCCTGCTTAAGAGCTGCATCAAGTCCGACCTTGTTGATCAATCTCAGACCAGCGGCGCTGATCTTCAAGCTAATCCAGCAACCTTCCTCTACATAGTAGAACTTCTTGCTGAAGAGGTTTACGTCAAAGCTGCGCTTTGTGCGATGCTTTGAGTGAGACACATTGCAACCAATCTGTGCCTTCTTTCCTGTAATCTGACAAATCTTCGACATTTCTATCTAAGTTTTCTTTTCTTTTTACTAACTTATTCCAAACAGGGTGCAAAGGTAGCGACTTTTTTCGAAATCTCCAAATATTTATTCCTAAAAATCAATATTTTAAGCTATTTTTTAAGATTTCTTTCGATTTCAGTCTCGTTTTGGGTCAATTTGCGCCCCATTTCACCTCCCCTTGCGACTCTCCGTCGTCCTCTTTGACTTTTTCTTCACCTTTCAGGTATTCCAGGAACATTTCAAGCACTGTGTGGGTGGCTTCCTGAAGATTTTTGTCGCGTCCGTTGTCTTCGGTCAACTGACATGTTGCAACATTGTCCTCATTACCGCAAGCGAGCCATATTGTGCCTACAGGAATCTCGGGAGTGCCGCCAGCAGGTCCTGCTATACCGGTAACGGCAATGGCATAGTCGGTGTTGAGTGCCTTGCATGCGCCTTTCACCATTGCCACAGCCACCTCTTCGCACACGGCAGTCTTCTCCTGAATCAACTGACTGTCAACACCGAGCAGCGACTCCTTTATCTCATCGGCATACGACACTATGCCTCCTTTGAAATATTTCGAAGCACCCGGAACGGCGATTATTGCCTCGGCAACCTTACCACCAGTACAGCTTTCGGCCGTACCTAATGTCTTCTCTCTCTCCCACAGCAGTTGGCTAATCTCCCTGCTGGTTATTTTGCTTTCAAAATCCATGTCTTTTATATTTAAAGTTATTTGAATGTCACTTTTGAGAATGCCGGAGCATTAATATTACAGAACTCCCCATTGAGATACTTATAGTATCCGGTGATGCCTATCATGGCGGCATTGTCGGTGGTGTAACTGAATTTGGGGATGTATATCGTCCAACCGTATTTCTCGGCATGCTCCTTGAAGGCATTGCGCAGTCCGTTGTTGGCACTCACTCCTCCTGCCACTGCCACATGCTTTATGCGGGTCATCTTGGCGGCCTTGCGCAATTTCTTCATCAATATGTCAACAATGGTAAACTCAAGACTTGCGGCTATGTCCTCCTTGTGCTTTTCGATAAAGTCGGGATCCTCTGCCACCCAATCTCGCATATTGTAGAGAAATGATGTCTTCAGTCCACTGAAACTGTAGTTGAGATCTGGTATTTGCGGTTCGGCAAACTTGTATGCATGCGGATTACCCTGACGTGCCAGTCGGTCGATTATCGGTCCTCCGGGATAACCAAGTCCCATCACCTTCGAACACTTGTCGATAGCCTCACCGGCAGCATCATCGATTGTCTGTCCGAGCACCTCCATGTCATTGTAGGCATTCACCTTGACAATCTGCGAGTTACCACCACTCACCAACAAGCAAAGGAATGGCAATGGCGGAGCCGACACGTCGTCGTCACTCTCCTTGATAAAATGAGCCATCACATGCCCTTGCAGATGATTGACATCTATAAGAGGAATACCGAGAGCACGCGCAAAGCCCTTGGCAAAACTTACTCCCACTAGTAGTGACCCCATCAATCCAGGACCACGGGTGAATGCCACTGCCGAGAGTTGCTCCTTGGTGATTCCGGCCTTTTTGATAGCCTGGTCAACCACCGGCACCACATTCTGCTGATGAGCCCTCGAAGCCAATTCGGGCACTACTCCACCGTATGCCCGATGCACATCCTGACTGGCCGTGACATTGCTTAGCAACACGCCGTTGCGCAGCACTGCAGCCGAAGTGTCATCGCAGCTACTCTCTATTCCGAGTATATAAATATCCTTCTTCTCTTCCATTTACACCTTATTATATATATATTAGGCGGAAATATATCGTTGTTCCGATTAATATGACAAAATCTCAACTCCGTGTTCAGTCATGAGGAATGTATGTTCCCACTGTGCACTAGGCAATTCGTCGCCTGTAATAACCTCCCAACCATATTCATCGTCGGCATCAATAAACACCTTCCATGTTCCCTGGTTGATCATCGGTTCGATGGTGAACACCATTCCCGGGACGAGCAGCATACCGGTATTACGGTGTCCGACATGCGACACTTCCGGCTCCTCGTGGAACGACAATCCCACTCCGTGCCCCGTAAGGTCTCTCACCACACCATAACCGTATTTCTCGGCATATTTCTGCACAGCATGGCCGATGTCTCCAACATATCCCCATGGTTTGGCAGCTTCGGCACCCACTTCCAGGCACTCCTTAGCCACTCTAACCAACTGTTCCTTCTCGGGAGTAGTCTTTCCGATGACAAACATACGTGAGGCATCTGCATAATATCCATCGAGAATGGTAGTGAAGTCAACA
>CALZYS010000100.1 GCA_945830345.1 uncultured Prevotella sp. | reverse complement strand
CCGGACGCAACGACCCATGTCCATGCGGTAGTGGCAAGAAATTCAAGAACTGCCATGGAAGGGGAATTGTTTAAAGGAATGAATATTGTTGGTAGTTAAGGAGTTAAGGAGTTAAGGAGTTAAGCCAAATGTTATTGCGCATAAATCCAATGCTCAAAACTAATGGCTTAACTCCCAGCGACCGCAGGGAGCGATAACTCCTTAACTCCTTAACTCCGAAAATGTTGAGTACATGCGAAACTTAAATAATATATATGATTGAAATACAGAATCTGAAGAAGTCGTTTGGCGAGAAATGTGCCTGCGACATCCCACAGCTCTCGATTGGCAGTGGCGAGATTATTGGACTTGTAGGTAACAACGGTGCAGGAAAGACAACACTCTTCCGCCTGTTGCTCGACCTGCTCAAGCCCGACCAGGGCGAGGTGACCCTCGATGGCATCAACGTGCAACAGAGCGAGGACTGGAAGACGTTCACCGGTGCATATATCGACAACGGATTCCTCATCGACTTCCTCACTCCCGAGGAATATTTCAGTTTCATCGGCAAGGTGTCTTCGATTTCCCCTGAAGAGGTCAACGAGCGCACATCCAATTTTGAACAGTTCACTGGTGGCGAGGTCTTCGGACGCAATGCCCTCATCCGCAACCTATCTGCGGGCAACAAGCAGAAGGTGGGCATCATCTCCGCTCTCATTACACGTCCACGTCTGCTCATCCTCGACGAGCCGTTCAACTTCCTCGATCCTTCGAGCCAAAACCTGCTCAAGCATATCATCGAGGAATATCGCCAAGCCACGGGTGCCACGGTGATTATCAGTTCGCACAACCTCACCCACACCATCGACATCTCAACACGCATATTGCTGATGGAACACGGCGAGATAAAGCGCGACATCACCGACATAACGCCCGAATCAATCGAGGCTCTCAACGAATATTTCGACCAACAATAATTTGGTTAATAATATCAACAACACCGGCTTTGTCAATGCGACGGAGCCGGTGTTTTTGTGTTAATGAAATTGTAACATCTTCGTATCTCTTTCTTAATTATCCTGTCTTCGGGTTGTAATATATAAGTCGTACCTTTGCACCCGAAAAACAAAGATATATTATATGGATACGACATTAGATTTGAAATGCGCTAAGCGCAACATGCTGGTTATCCTTATTGTGATAGCTGCATCGATTTTGCTGAACATTACAGCAAACGCACAACCCCCTGAACAGTGGAAATCACTCAAGGGAGACGTTAACCTCTTCATAGCCAACGACCTTGGGCGCAATGGTTATTATGAACAGAAGAACATTGCGGCACTGATGGGCGAAATTGCTGAAGAAGTTGGTCCTGAAGCTGTTATAGCAGCAGGCGACGTTCATCACTTTGATGGTGTCATCTCAACACAAGACCCTCTGTGGATGACCAACTACGAACTGATTTACTCTCATCCCGAACTCATGATCTCGTGGCTTCCCATCCTTGGCAATCACGAATATCGCGGTTCTACTCAGGCTGTGCTCGACTATCGCAACGTATCGCGCAGATGGGAGATGGAGGGACGTTATTATACTAAGGTGTATGACGACAACGGAGTGAGCATCAGATTAGTGCTCATCGACACCACCCCGCTCATCAATCGCTATCACAACAGCACCACATATCCCGACGTTGACTCACAAGACATTGACGCCCAACTGAAATGGATTGACAAAACACTCAACGAGGCAAAGGAGGATTGGGTGATTGTAGTGGGTCATCACCCGATGTATGCCCAGACAAAGAAGGACGAGATTGAACAGAAGGACATGCAGGCTCGTCTGCTCCCCATTCTTCAGCGATATAAGGAGAAGGTAGCCATGTACGTGTGCGGACATATCCACAACTTTCAGCACATTCGCCGTGGCAACGACGGCATCGACTACATTGTCAACTCTTCGGCATCGCTCGCACGCAAGGTGAGTGCCACCGAAGGCACCGTGTTCTGCTCACCGTCGGAGGGCTTCTCAGTTGTCAGTGCCACCAAGCAGCAGCTCTGCCTCTATATGATTGACAAGACAGGAAATGTAATTCATCGAATTGAACGATTGAAACAATAAGATATCAAGCGAGAAAAACCAAAAATATGAGAACACTACTGACTATGCTATTATTCCTGCTTCTTTTTCAGAATGCGGAAGCAAGGATAATCAGGGGAAAGATAAAGGACGTGCTATCCGGAGAGGAAATCATTGGCGCGTCGGTAGTGGTGAAGGGCACCAAGGCAAAGGGAACTGCCACTGGTCTTGATGGCAGTTTCCAACTCCAGCTCAATCATTTTCCCTGTACTCTCGTGTGCAGTTATTTGGGATATAAACCCACTGAGATTACCATCAACGACAACGACGACAACCTCAACATCGACATGGAGGTGGATGCCGTGGCTCTTGGCGAAGTGGTGATTGTGGCAGAGAACACGGGATGCTCGGAGGTGGGAGCACGCACGCTTGAGCGCAACTCGCTCAACGTGGTCAACGTGATGAGTGCCAAGGCTATAGAGTTATCGCCCGACCTCACCGTGGCCAATGTCATTCAGCGCATGAGCGGAGTGACAATGGAGCGCAACAGTTCGGGAGAGGGACAGTATGCCATCCTCCGCGGTATGGACAAGCGATACAACTACACCCTCGTCAACGGACTGAAGATACCAAGTCCCGACAACAAAAACCGCTTCGTGCCGCTTGACATCTTCCCGTCGGAACTGCTCGACCGTCTCGAAGTGACCAAGTCGCTCACTGCCGACATGGAGGGCGACGGTATTGGCGGTGCGGTGAACATGGTGATGAAGGACGCTCCACAGCAACGTCTCCTCACCGTGAATGTGCAGACAGGCTACAACAGTCATTTCTTCGACAATGCCTTCCAGTCGTTTGCCCATGGCGACATCGTAAAGCACAGTCCTAACGAGACATTTGGCAAAAGCTATCCCACCGACGAGAGCGACTTCTCGATGAAGAGCCTACACGTGAAGCAACGCAAACCGCTGCCCGACATTGCCGCAGGCTTTGCCTATGGCGACCGCTTCTTCGACGATCATCTCGGAGTGATTGCCGCCCTGAGTTTCCGCAACACCAACAAGGGTAAGACGAGCGACATGTATGACTCCACTGCCGACAACGACGGCATACAACGCATCACCAACCGATATTTCTCGGAGAATCAGACACGATTGGGAGCACATCTCAAACTCGACTATTATATCACGCAGAAGCACAAGGTGGCCCTCTACGGAGGATATATGGATTTCCGCAATGCACAGGTGCGCGACGCTTTCAGCGAGCAGGACGAAACCATCCGATTGAGATGGCAGCGCCAGACGATTGCCAACGCATCGCTCCTCGGCGAACACAAACTGCTCAATCGCGACGCGCTCACCATCAAATGGGGAGCCAACATCGCCGAGGCAAGGCAGCAGACTCCAGACAACACACAGATTCAATTCAACAACAACACCGGCGGCACATCCGTTTGGGTAAACAAGAACGTGGGTGCCATACGTCGCTGGGAGCACAACTCAGACCGCGACATTGCCGGACATCTCGACCTCTCTTATCTGATCAAGTTGGGCTCACGCTCTCTCGACATCGCTGCGGGTGGTATGTATCGCGACAAGAAGCGCAACAGCTTCTATCACGAATATACCTTCCAACCCTACGACGCAAGCAAGGACTCGCCCTACGACCAGTTTAAGGACAAGGACTGGACCAACTACGACGAGATTTCCTTCCGCCTGAAGAGCTACAGTCTCACCGACCCTATGAACTACGACGCCACGGAGCGTATCGGAGCGGGATATGGCAAACTCACCTTCAGTGCGGGCAAGTGGCAGATTGTGGCTGGATTGCGCGCTGAGCACACCAGTCAGGGCTACACCCTCTTCCATGCCACCGAGGGCAATGCCAACGAGGGCGAGCAGAATTACACCGACATCCTGCCCGATGCCCACATCAAATGGAATATCCACAAGAATGCCAACCTGCGCCTCTCCTACTACAAGGCCATCAACCGCCCGAGCTTCTTCGAGATTGTGCCTTATCACATCATCAACGAGGACTACAACGAATGTGGTAATCCCGAACTCCAGCATACCGTGGCTCACAACTTCGACCTGCGCTATGAGTATTTCCCCGGACAGAGCGAGCAAATTATGGCATGCGTGTTCTACAAGGATATTCAGGACCCTATTGAATATGGTATGACTACCATCGGACAGGAGACGTTCTACACTCCCGGCAACTATGGCAACGCCACAAACTGGGGAGTAGAAATCGACGTAATGAAATACTTCAACTGGTTTGGTATCAAGGCTAATTACACATACACCCACTCGAAGATTACCACCACCAAACTGCGCGAACTGACAGCTGCCGACGGAAGTATCTATACCGAATATGCCGACCAGAGCCGCACGCTCTTCGGTCAGGCAGCCCACGTCTTCAACTGCTCATTGCTCTTCAAGGACGCCAAGCGCGGATGGGACGCACAGATTGCCGCCTCATATACCGGCAAGCGCATCGCCGTGATTGAGCGATTCTACGAGAACGACCGATGGGACGCTCCTCTCGTGCAGCTCGACGCAAGCATCGAGAAGAAGTTCAAGTGCGGCATCAGCATATTCGCCAAGGCGCAAAACCTTCTCAACTCGTCGCTCATCCGTTATTATAATGCCAACGAGCGCAATGCCACGCTGCAAAACGTGCGCAGATATGACGGTGGAGTTGTTGAGCGCGAGGAAAAGAATGGCATCAGCCTCACCGCGGGAGTGAGATGGAAGCTATGAAGAATTAAAAAATGAAATATCCGCTGTAGGGTCTTACCTCGTGTAAGACCGAATCAATGCGGAGGGCGGTCTTACATAAGGTAAGACCCTACAATAAGCAGTATTAAATAAATAAAGTAATAATAAGAGTTATTTGTATGAAAAAGATTTTTGGATTTATGGCTGCAATGGCATTGATGATTATGCCGGCAGCAACATTGACGTCATGCAGCAGCGATGACGACAACGAGACAGAAGTAACACTCAGTAAGTTCACAATCGACCAGACAGCGGCAACGCTTACTCCTGGCGAAACCCTCAACGTGACTGCCCAGTTCTTCCCAGAGGACGTGAAGGACAAGACCGTCACATGGACATCGTCCGACGAGGCTGTCGCTACAGTATCCAATGGTGTCATCACAGCAGTAAAGCCTGGCTCTGCCACCATCACCGCCACTCCGTCGGCTATGCCTTCATTGGCAAAGACACTCACCGTCAGTGTCACCAACAAGGCTATCAACGCCTCAGGTGAGGTCAGTGGCACATGGGAGGCCTACACCACCGTCACAGTCACAGGTCAGTTGAAAGTGCCCGCAGGCAAGAGCCTTACCATCGAGGAGGGCGTTGAGGTTATCTTCAACTCTGCCGACGCCACAGGAGCAGGCATCGAGTTCACCGTGGATGGCAACATCTATTGCCAAGGCACCACCGTGGCTCCCATCCTCTTCTCCATCCCCGCCAACGAGCGCAAGTTCTCCAACGTCACCGACTGCAAGAACCTCTGGGGCGGATTCATGCTCAACAACACCGCAGCCAATGCCGAGGCTCTCTTCGACAACTGTATCATTGAGTATGCCGGAAGCGCGATGATCGAGACCTCTCCCTCAGTCACCTCAGGCATATACACCGCAGGTGAGGACTACGGAGTGCAGATCACCACTGGTCCGCAGTTCAAGGGCTCATTGGTAGTCACCAACTGCACCATCCGCAACGGATATGCCGACGGTATCTACATGCAGGGCGGCGATGCCATCATTGCCAACAACACCTTCTCGGGCAACGGAGCCACAGGTGGCGAGGCTGTCAACGTGAAGGCAGGAACAAGCACACTCGTAGCCTACAACGTGATGTACAGTCCTAACACCAACGGACTGAAGCTTTCAAGTTCGGGTCAGGACGACGCTGCCGGACGCGGACAGGCCAAGTGTGTGGCATACAACAACACCATCGTCAATGCAGGATGGCGCCGCGACGGTTCCAAGGGCGGTTGCATCTATGTTGAGAAGAACATCCTCGTCAACGTGTTCAACAACCTCATGGTCAACTGTAAGTATCGCGCCCAGGCTCCCAAGTGGGGTACTCCTGGAGTGAAAGACGGATGCGACGACAAGTCAGTCATCGACTACAACTGCTATGCAGCCAGCGCAATTGTGAGCACCTTGCAGCAGGACATCGACGATCAGACCACCGTGCCTTATCTCAACTACGTCTCCAACAAGAACTATGCCGATGCAGTGGATGCCCATAGCGTGATTGCCAAGGCTGCCAACGACCTCGGAGTGAAGTTTGCCAACTACGCACTCGACACCAACAAGCTCGATAATGCCAACTACGACTCGTCATGGGATTTCACCGCTACTGCCCTTCCCGACGGAGCCACAGACGGCGCGAGTCTCACCTCTATCGTGAAGACCTCTCTCAGCGTAGGCGGCAAAACTTATTCCGCACCCTCTCCCCAGAAGTTCTTCGGAGCAAAGAAATAACCGGCCTCTACATCACACATTTTACATTCATAACAACTCAGAAAGGGTGTCCGCATCAATCAGATGGGACACCCTTATTTTTTCTATAATAGAAATTCCGCACACTTGGCCAACTGCGGCAGCAGTCGCGAGGTGTCGCATCCCGGCACTATGTAGCCCGCACTATCGTTGAGGGGCTTGAGCGTGCGGTCATGGCGTTGAGGATGTCCCACTTGGTGCACATGTCCGCACCACCTTTGCCGAAGTGCTTTATCAATACCCGCTCCATGCAGTGATTGATCTGCGATTGTGTCAGTGGCGGCACCTCGCCCGTGCGAAGGGTCTTCTCAGTAGTGTCTGCCTCTATGCGCAGTTGCATCAGGCCGCCGAAGATTTGCTGCATGTCTTGGCGATAGAGCAGTTGTTCGTCAAGCGATTAATTGATATCTTATCATAGTATGTTTTTTATCAATATGTTTTGCAAATAATTGTCAGATTCATTTATTTCGTCTACTTCCAAATAATATATAATCTTGTTGTCAATATATTCTGCCAACGCATCGTTCCATCGATCATTTGAGTCAAGCAAATCCGCACTGAGGTTGACTATAGAAACTAAAACCACTGAAGCATATTCATCAAGCCAAACTTCCCTAAAGGGATATTCTCTTCCTTTATACCTGATTGTATTGCAATGATAATTGAATATGTTCGTAAAAAATATCAGTAGTTCTCTTTGTATTCAGTTCGTAAGGCTGAATATTTGATTATATCATTCTTTTGTTATCTCTTCAATTAGGGGTTTAACTTCGTCCTGAGTAAGACCTGTTGCTACAGCAATAATATCCACAGATACGCCGGAAGCTAACAACCTACGGATTGTGGCTTTCTTTTCTTTAGCCTCTCCTTCTGCATTGCCTTCCTTTAAGCCTTCCATACGTCCTTCCATACGTCCTTCCATACGTCCTTCGGCAAGTCCTTCCAGCCTCACGCCTTCAAACACGCTGATGGTGTCGCGGTATTTCTTGAGTGCCTCGTCGTATTGTAGGCGTTTGGCACGCGTCATGCCGCTCACGTCGGCTATGCTCTCGAGTTTCTGGAAAACGGCACTCTGAGCCGCCCA
>CALZYS010000099.1 GCA_945830345.1 uncultured Prevotella sp. | reverse complement strand
CCGAGCTTGGTCTTAATCCCAAGAAGGCCAAGCGTGCCGGTCTGCTCCATGATATTGGTAAGGTGCCCGACGAGGAGAGCGAGTTGCCCCATGCACTTTATGGTGCCAAGATAGCCGAGAAGTACAAGGAGAAACCCGATATCTGCAATGCCATCGGTGCCCACCACGACGAGTGCGAGATGAACACCCTTCTCGCTCCGATTGTCCAGGTGTGCGATGCCATCAGCGGTGCCCGTCCCGGTGCCCGTCGCGAGATTGTCGAGGCATACATCAAGCGTCTCAACGACCTTGAGGCTATTGCCATGAGCTATCCTGGAGTCACCAAGACCTATGCCATCCAGGCTGGTCGCGAACTGCGTGTCATCGTCGGTGCCGACAAGATGGACGACAAGGAGACCGAGGCACTCTCTGGCGAGATAGCCAACAAGATACAGACCGAGATGACTTATCCCGGACAGGTGAAGATTACGGTTATCCGCGAGACCCGAAGTGTGGCTTACGCCAAGTAATCATTCTAAATAGAATTAGTTATGGAATACGGAGAAACATTTGAGCAAAGTATCAATAGGAGCGACTATCGTATATTGGTGGTCGATGACGTGATGAGCAATGTGTTGTTGCTTAAGATATTGTTGACCAACGAGAAGTTCCAGGTTCTCACTGCCAACAATGGTACCGGTTGTTTACAGGTCTGTCGCGAGCAGCATCCCGACCTTGTCTTGCTCGACGTGATGATGCCCGACATCAGCGGTTTCGACACTGCAGTTGAACTCAAGAAGAATCCTGAGACTGCCGACATCCCCATCATTTTCCTCACTGCCCTCAATTCTCCGTCCGACCTTGTACATGGTTTCCAGGTAGGAGCTAACGACTTC
Source organism: uncultured Prevotella sp. (assembly GCA_945830345.1). GTDB lineage: Bacteria > Bacteroidota > Bacteroidia > Bacteroidales > Bacteroidaceae > Prevotella. Next base: position 6,861 of record CALZYS010000099.1, on the reverse strand, counting down.
CTCTCCAAACCTTTTAATAAGGAGGAGCTCATCATGCGCGTCATGCACCAGATTTCTCTCGTGGCAGCCAAGCGCATCATCGTTCAGCAGAACATCGAGTTGAAACGCACTATCAGCAATCGCGACAAGATGTACTCCGTGATTGCCCACGACCTCCGTTCGCCTATGGCAAGTATCCGTATGGTGCTCAACCTCGTCGTTCAGACCGTCAGCCCAGATGCCATCGGTCCCGAGATGTATTATCTCATCGACAAGGCCAATCGCGAGACTGAGGAGACTCACGACCTGCTAGACAACCTTCTCAAGTGGACCAAGAGTCAGACGGGTCGCCTCAAGGTAGCATTCCAGGAGTTTGAGATTAGCGATGTCATCTCTGGTGTGGCTGACATCTTCTCGCTCATTGCCGAGACCAAGAAGATTAAGCTCACCACCGAGTATCATGAGGATGGACTGAAGGTGCGAGCCGACAAGGACATGCTCAACACCGTTCTCCGCAACTTCCTCAGTAATGCCGTCAAGTTCAGCAACGAGAACAGCAGCATTGAGATTGTAGTGTCGCGCAAGGATAACTTCGCCAAGGTGGGCATACGCGACCATGGCGTGGGTATCGCTCCCGACCGTATTGACACCATCTTCCATAAGGGTGAGACTACCTACGGTACCAACAACGAGGAGGGTAGTGGACTCGGTCTGCAGCTCTGCAAGGACTTCGCCGTCAAGAATGGTGGCGACGTTATGGTAGAGTCGGTGGTAGGCGAGGGTAGTACCTTCTCGGTCCTCGTACCGTTGGTTGCTGCGCAAAATTAAAGAATTAAAAAATTAAAATATTTAAAGATGAAAGCATTTGTATTTCCCGGACAGGGAGCACAGTTCGTAGGTATGGGTAAGGACCTCTACGACAACAATCCAAAGGCAAAAGAGCTTTTTGAGAAAGCTAATGATATTCTCGGTTATCGTATCACCGACATAATGTTCGACGGTACCGACGAAGAACTCAAGCAGACTAAGGTGACTCAGCCTGCCGTATTCCTCCACAGTGTCATCAAGGCAATCAGCCTTGGCGACGAGTTCAAGCCCTCTATGGTGGCAGGTCACTCACTTGGTGAGTTCTCTGCTCTCGTGGCAGCAGGCGCACTGAATTTCGAGGACGGTCTGCGTCTCGTCTATGCCCGTGCCATGGCTATGCAGAAGGCATGCGAGGCAGCTCCTTCCACTATGGCAGCCATCGTGGGTCTGCCCGACGACAAGATTGAGGAGATCTGCGCCGAGGTAAGCAAGGAGGGTTCAGTTGTTGTTCCCGCCAACTACAACTGCCCTGGTCAGCTTGTTATTTCCGGTAATGTTGAGGCCATCAACGAGGCTTGCGAGAAGCTCAAGGCAGCAGGTGCCAAGCGTGCCCTTCCACTCAAGGTGGGCGGTGCCTTCCACTCTCCGCTTATGCAGCCTGCCAAGGACGAACTCCAGGCTGCCATCGAGAAGACTGATTTCTCTGCTCCCCAGTGCCCTGTTTATCAGAATGTTGACGGCAAGCCTCACACTGATCCTGCCGACATCAAGGCCAACCTCATCGCACAGCTCACAAGCAGTGTTCGCTGGACATCATGCGTACAGAACATGATAGCCGATGGTGCCGACGACTTCACAGAGTGTGGACCTGGCAAGGCTCTTCAGGGTATGATAGGCCGTATCGACAAGAATGTTGCAGTCAACGGTATCTCATAACATTCGCTCATGTCAAACGACAAGATAATCATCTATCAGCTCCTTCCGCGTCTTTATGGCAACAGGAATACGACGCGGAAGGAGAATGGTAGTATTGCCGACAATGGATGCGGCAAATTCAACGATTTCACTACTTCCGTTCTCAAGTCGATTCAGCAGAAAGGTGTCACCCACATTTGGTTTACGGGTGTCATACGTCATGCCACCAAGACCGACTACACCTCCCACGGCATTCCTGCCAACCACCCTGCCATTGTCAAGGGTAATGCAGGTTCTCCTTACGCCATCACAGATTATTACGATGTCGATCCCGACCTTGCCGTCGGTGTAGATGCCCGTATGTCTGAGTTTGAGGCATTGGTGGGCAGGGCTCGCAAGGCTCGTCTTGGAGTCATCATCGACTTTGTCCCCAATCATGTGGCTCGCCAGTATGCTTCGCTCTGCAAGCCCAAGGGTGTAAAAGACCTGGGTGCTGATGACAATCGCGACCATGGTTTCGACCCTCAGAATAATTTCTATTATTGTCCCGGATGTGCGTTCGAGCCTTATCTCGACCTTTATGCCGGCACTGCCGAGCCATATAATGAGATGCCAGCCAAGGCTACGGGTAATGATCATTTTGACAACAAGCCTGGCAAGAACGACTGGTATGAGACAGTCAAGCTCAACTATGGCGTGGATTACTATGCCGGAGGCGTAGGTCATTTCCATCCTGTGCCCGACACATGGTTTAAGATGCGCGACATACTGCTCTTCTGGGCTTCCAAGGGCATACAGGGAGTGCGTTGCGATATGGCAGAGATGGTGCCTGTGGATTTCTGGCGTTGGGCTATTGCCGAGGTACGCCGTCAATATCCCGACTATCTTTTTATCGGCGAGGTGTATAATCCCGCTCTCTATCGACAGTACGTTGAGGCTGGTTTCACCTATTTATATGATAAGGTAGGAATGTACGACACTCTTCGCGACATCACCGCCGGCGGTAGTGCAACTCGTATCACTGGTGCATGGCAGTCCACCGACGATATTGCCGACCACATGCTCTATTTCCTTGAGAACCACGACGAGCAGCGCATAGCCTCGCAGTTCTTTGCCGGCGATGCGTTCAAGGCAATCCCTGCCTTGGTTGTCTCCACGCTTTTCCGCTCTTGTCCCTACATGCATTACTTCGCCCAGGAATATGGCGAGAAGGGAATGGACAAGGAGGGATTCAGCGGTTGCGACGGTCGCACCACTATATTCGACTATTGGAGCGTTGACACGATGTGTCGTGCCGATGAGGGAAAACTCACCGACGACGAGAAGGCATTGGCTGACATTTATTCGAGGATAATGAACTTTGCTCGCACAGACAAGACCGTCAGCGGACAGAGCTACGACCTCATGCATGCCAATCCTCATTCCGCCTCGTTCAATCCCGACAGGCAGTATGCGTTCCTCCGTCGCTCAGGTCGCCAACTCCTTGTAGTGGTTGTCAACTTCGACAGTTTCGACCGCGACATTAAGCTCAACATTCCAGAGCATGCCTTCGAGTATCTCAACCTGCCTGATGGCAAGGACATCGAGGGCGAGGACATTCTCACCGGAGCTTCTGTCACTGCTCATCTCTCTTCCAAGGAACCGCTTTTCATCAGTGTTCCCAAGAATGGAGCAGCAATATTGAAATTCAATAAAGCCTAATAGTTCCCCCCGCTGAGGGGGGAATATAGAGTTTCCATATCTCAGTACTCATACTATCCATACACCAGTACTCATTCTGTCAATACACCAGTACTCTGACCAAAGTACTGGAGTACTCTAACCTAAGTACTGGAGTACTCACGCATGAGTACTACCACATTGACCGGGCATTAAGTTATCACATCCCTCCCTCGTATTCATAAATAAATAGTACCTTTTTCCCTAAAAAATTTGGTGGTTTGAAAAATAATTGGTAACACAATATCATCATCCACAAACCCATAAAAACATCAAATTGTCATAGGGGGATTGATGATTGATTATTGATTGTTGATTATTGATAACAACCGCGAAATCACCCTACAGCGTACAAGGCTGCTAAGGCTTTTGATTCAATAGATTTACAGAATTTGTGAATTCTGTAATAACTTTAACCATATTTGGATTGTCATTCCTAATAATGAGAGTGGCGTAATTCATCATTCCTTCTTCATCTTTTACAGCAGAAGACATTAAGGTATATAAATGTTTATATTTATAGCCTGAAAACCAATACTCAAAAAGTCTATTTCGCATACTTTGCTTATTATCCCCTGTTTCACATATATACAACATTGTAGCTATGTTTACAGTAAAAAATTCTTCAATAATAGCTAATATAGTGTCTTTTACATCATTATCCCTTGGTGATTTCTTATGATTTAAATTTGCAATAATCAACTGATATGATTCATCACATTCTATTAGGTCATCATTAACAAAGTCTATGGAATAATCAACACCATAATTTGTATAGAAACAATAAGAATTTATTGTCTCTCCTTCAAATACCCGATATGGGGCATTGTTATTTATTCTATCTACATCAAGTCGTTTCATTATATAAAACTGAAATTTGCAGCTTCTTCACCTGTACGTAATTTATATGCAGTTCGCATTCTTTTTTCCATTTCCGCCAAATGAGCTCGCTTTATATCCCGTGCTTTTCGAAACTTCTCGATGACCATTTCTTTTGTAATCTCTTTTGTTTCCATAATTATTTTATTTTTAAATTACCGCTGCAAAGTTACATATTATTTCTGATTCCACCAAACATTTCCTTCGTTTATTTATGTTGACCACAGATTAGCACAGATTATGAGCCTTTGGCTCGGATTATTGTTTATTATTGATTGTTGATGATTGATATTGATAACAACAGCCAAATATGCCATTCTGGGGGATTGCGGTCTTACACGAGGTAAGACCCTACAGCGGCGGATGGATTCTATATGCCTATTGTCATGAAGACGGGGAGGTGGTCGGAATATGTGAGATCCTTGGTGAAATAGGAGGTGCCCACGAGCGACTTGTCGTGCATGATATAGTCGATGCGCACGGGCTTCTTGCCACGATAGGTGCTCATGAATCCCTTGCCGCACTCCTTGAATCCGTCAACCATCTTGTCGCCCATCATCGTGTTATATACATAGGAGTAGGGGACATCGTTGAAGTCGCCCGTCACGATGCAGGGCAAATTGCTGTCGCGCATCTCCATTGCCACCATGTTGGCCTGTCCGGCACGCACAATCATTCCTAAGGTGTAATTGCCGTAGATGGCATTGATGAGGGCGTTGTCCTCCACCTTGATGCCCTTGTTGCTCAGTTTGGCAGCCTGATGAAGGGTGCGGCTGAATCCAGTGGTCTCAAGATGGACATTGAACACTCTCACCGACTTGCCGTTGACATTGATGTTAGCCCACATGGCACTGTTGTTGGTCTGCTCGAAGAGGATGGCCTTGGAGCCCGTGATGGGATAGCGGCTGTAGATAGCCATATCCTCACGTCCTATCACCATGTAGGGGAAGTATTCGCGGTATATGTCGCTCACCTTTTTGTCGCCACTGACATCGGTGTATTCCTGTATGCAGAAGACATCCACATTCTCGCGCTTCATCTCTGCCAGCACGTCCTGGGCGATGAATCCTGTGGCGGCACGTCCGAAGCGGGCGACATTATATGAGGCTACCTTGATGCCCGATTTGGTGGTATCTTCTGACTGGAACAGGCCGGGCTGGAAGATTGTTCCGATATAGGAAATGCAGCACAATAACGTGAGCAGGGGGATGGGGGCGATAAACCAATGGCGCATAATCAGCCAATATGCCAACATCAGGATGTTGACGATGATAAACAGGGGCAACACATATACGCACATAGCCGAAGCCATATTGCCCACAGGCGACGAGTCGCCGCCAAACAGTCCCACAATAGTGAAGATGCTGACCACCAACTGGAGGATCAGCATCATCAGCGATATGTATCTTTTCACTGCAAGTTTTCCCATATCATTCTTTTATCAAATAAATTTCTCGATAGTGTCGATGAGGTGCTCCACCTTGAAGGGCTTGGAGATAAACTCGTTGCACCCTGCGTCGCGTGCCTCCTGAATGCTGTCCTCGAAGGCATAGGCACTGAGTGCCAAAACAGGAATCGAGGGGTTGATCTCCTTGATGATACGTGTGGCGTCGAGTCCGTTCATCTCGGGCATTCGTATGTCCATAAGTATCATGTCGGGGTGCTCCTCCTCGTTTAGTGTCACTGCCTCAATGCCGTTTCGTGCACGGATCAGGCGATAGCGGTTGTTGAGCACGCTCTGTATAAGTTCGTAGTTGCACTCCTCGTCCTCAGCCACAAGTATGAGTTTCATCTTGCTGATGTCAACATCGGGCTTAGCCCTGAGTGTGCGCGAGATGGTGAAGCAAGGCTTTGAGGTGGTGTTGGTGCCGATGTATGACCCGTCGAAGGGGAATGTGAAGGTGAATGTTGAGCCGACGCCAAGTTGGGAGCTTACGGAGATGTGTCCGCCAAGTTTCTCGACGATAATCTTGCTGAGAGGCAAGCCGAGACCGTAGCCGTTCTGCTGCTCGGCATCCTTGGAGACATAGGTCTGGAAGATGGAGTCGATGTCCTTGGGGTCGATACCCGAACCGGTGTCAGCCACTTTCATCGTGATGAATTTCTCGTCGTCCGACACCTTATAACCAAAGGTGATGCTGCCATTAATAGTGTGCTTCAGCGCATTGCTGATAAGATTGCAGAACACCTGGGTGATGCGGTTGATGTCGGTGTTGAGCATCACGGTCTTCGCCGGTATCTCTGCCACAAGCTTGATTTGCTCGGGGCATCGGAACTTGAATATCTGCTTGATGTTGGCGCACATCTCGGTGAGGTTGGCGGGTGCCTTCTTCATCTGTATCTCTCCCGACTCAACACGTGACAAGTCGAGTATCTCGTTGATGAGACTAAGCAGACGATTATTGTTGCTCTCCACGATTTCGAGCATTTTCATTCGCTCCTCGGGAGAGTCAGTCTCAGCCATTACCCTCGAAAATCCCTCGATGGCATTGAGTGGCGTGCGGATTTCATGGCTCATGTTGGCGAGGAACAAAGACTTCATTTTGCTGGCTTTCTCGGCCT
>CALZYS010000098.1 GCA_945830345.1 uncultured Prevotella sp. | reverse complement strand
GTGATTGTTCCCTGTGCCTTCACCATCAAGGCCATAGCCACGAGAACCAATGTCATCAATGCTTTCTTCATAAATATCTAATAAAATAAATTAATCGTCCAAATTATCATTATCTGACATTTGGACGATTAAATATATAAAAGGTTTAATCTACACTTATTTTTTTTTAATTAGGAATTAGGAATTAGGAATTAGGAATGAAATGCCCAAGCGTAGCCAATTCCTAATTCCTAATTCCTAATTCCTAATCCCTAATTCCTAATTCCTAATCCCTAATTCCTAATTCCTAATCAATCCTTCTTTTCCCCGAAGATGCGGAGCAGATAGATAAACAGGTTGATGAAGTCGAGATAGAGCGACAGGGCACCAAGCAGGGCGAGCTTCTGCGAAGCCTCACCGGCATCGGGAGCCTGCTGCAGCATCTGCTTGATCTTCTGAGAGTCGTATGCCGTGAGACCCACGAATATCAACACACCCACATAACTGCATATCATGGTAAGACCGCTACTGCCGATGAACATGTTCACGATAGTGGCAATCACAAGTCCGATGAGGGCCATAAACAGAATCTTGCCCACCGACGTAAGGTCGGTCTTGGTGGTATAGCCTATCAATGCCATCACTGCGAATGTGGCGGCAGTGATGAAGAACACGCTCGTGATCGACGTTGCCGTATAGATCAGGAATATCGACGAGAGCAGGGCTCCGTTAATCACCGAATAAGCCACAAACATGAGGGTGGCTGTGGTGAGCGACAGGCGGTTGATGGCGGCACTGATACCGAACACCAATGCAAACTCGGCAATCACCAAGCCCCACATCACTGCCGAATTTGAATATAATGCCATCAATATGCCCGGACTTGTAGCCACTCCGTATGCCGTGAGTCCTGTGAGCACTAAAGCAAGTGTCATCCATGTATAAACCTTGCGCATCAATACTGGAAATGCCGTCTGCATCTCCAAGTCACGGTTTTGTGCAACCGTTCCATAATGAAAATCATTGTAGTTCATAATCTTCCTTTTTTATTAAAATTCGGGGGCAAAGTTACAGTATTTTCTGCAAATAATCCCCTTTTTGCATTTTATTTTAATAACTTTAATGATTGATAAGGAAAAATCTTTTGCCATTTCATCATTTTTGAGTAATTTAGCCGCGATTTTTGAAATATTAAGGAGATAGAAGGAGATAAAAGACATATGAATAATGAGAATATATCAATCAGAGGGGCTCGCCCCGACGAGGCAGCACGCATAGCCGGCCTCATCATCATGGCGATGACCGAGGAATGTTGCTTGCATTTCTGCGGGCCTGGGCACGACATCCGCGACTTCCGCCGTGTGATGACATCCCTCGTGTCGCGATCCGACACGCAATACAGCTACAACAACACCCTCGTAGCCACAATAGAAGACAATATTGTCGGCATCTGCGTCAGCTATGATGGCGCCCTGCTCCACCTGTTGCGCCAGCCCTTCATAGATGCTGCCCAGCAGGAATGGGGCATGGACCACAGCTCCATCCCCGACGAGACCCAGGCGGGCGAGCTCTATATCGACTCCCTTGCCGTCGATCCCGACTACCGTGGCAGAGGCATCGCCTCGCTCCTGCTCCGTGCCACCATCGACAAGAGCCGGGCTCTCGGTCTTCCCTCCACTGGTCTCCTCGTGGATTTGGGCAATCCCAAGGCCGAGGCACTATATAATAAGGTGGGATTCCAATATGCCGGCACCAACTCATGGGGAGGGCATGGGATGAAGCACCTTGTGCTTCATAATTAAAGAATTAAAGTATTAAAGAATTAAAGAATTAAAGAATTAAAGAATTAAATATATGAAAGTTGGACTGTTTATTCCTTGCTACGTCAACGCCATATATCCTGAGGTGGGCGTGGCAACCTACAAATTGTTGAAACACTTGGGGGTGGATGTGGATTATCCACTCAACCAGACGTGCTGCGGCCAACCGATGGCCAACGCGGGATTCGAGCGAATGGCAAAGTCCGAGGCCGAACATCTCGACAAGCTCTTCGCCCCATTCGACTATGTCGTCGCCCCGTCGGCCAGTTGTGCGGCATTCGTCAAGATCAACTACCCCCGACTGCTTCAAGGCGAGCATGAATGTATGACATCCAAGAAGATAATGGATGTCGTAGAGTTTATCCACGATGTTGTCAAACCGACAACTATCCCCGGCAAGTTCCCCCATGTGGTGAGCGTCCACAACTCATGCCACGGAGTGCGCGAGTTGGGTCTCTCCTCCCCGAGCGAGCGCCATGAGCCCCGTTTTTCCAAGATTAAGGACCTCCTCGCCATGGTGGATGGCATCACAGTCAAGGAGCCCGAGCGCGTGGATGAGTGCTGCGGTTTTGGCGGAATGTTCTCTGTCGAGGAACCCGACGTGTCGGTTCAGATGGGCACCGACAAGATTGAGCGTCACATGGCCACTGGTGCCGAATACATCACCGGTCCCGACTCCTCTTGCCTCATGCACATGCAGGGCATAGCCAAGCGCACTGGCAAGCCCATCAAGTTTATTCATGTAGTACAGATTCTTTCAGCAGGACTTTAAGATTATGAGCACATTACACAGCAAAGCCGCCGAGGCGTTCCTCAAGAATGCCGACAAGGCGAAATGGCACGACGCCACCTTCTGGTCGGTGAGAGCCAAGAGAGACAATATGGCGATGGGTGTCGAGGAATGGGAGCAGCTCCGCGAGAAAGCCGACCTCATCAAGCGACACACCATCACCCACATGGACAAATACCTCGAGATGTTTGCCGACAATGCAGCCCGCAACGGGGTTATCGTACATTGGGCTAAGAACGCTCGCGAGTTTAACGAGATTGTTCTCGACATACTTCAGAAGCACGACGTCAAGAAAATGGTGAAGAGCAAGTCGATGCTCACCGAGGAATGCGAGATGAACCCCTACCTCGAAAAGCATGGCATAGAGGTGGTGGAGACCGACCTTGGCGAGCGCATCATCCAGCTGATGCACTCCAAACCGAGCCATATCGTGATGCCTGCCATCCATATCACTCAGGAGGAGGTGGGCCAACTCTTCGAGAAGGAGTTGGGCAGCGAGAAGGGCAACTACGACCCCACCTATCTCACCTATCAGGCACGCCTCAGCCTGCGCAACGAGTTTATCACAGCCGATGCGGGCATGACGGGAGCCAATTTCGGAGTGGCTTCCACGGGCGACATCGTCGTATGCACCAACGAGGGCAATGCCGACATGTCAACCTCCATGCCCAAGCTCCACATTGCCGCCATCGGTCTTGAGAAGGTCATCCCCGACTACGACTCACTTGCCGTCTTCCAGCGCTTGCTCTGCCGTAGTGCCACGGGTCAGCCCACCACCACTTATACCTCTCATTTCCGCAAGGCGCGCCCGGGTGCCGAGATGCACATCATCCTCGTGGATAACGGCCGTAGCGACATCCTCGCCTCCAAGGAGCACTGGCAGACATTGAAGTGCATCCGTTGCGGTTCGTGCATGAACACCTGTCCCGTTTATCGTCGCTCGGGCGGATATTCCTACACTTATTTCATCCCCGGACCCATAGGTATCAACCTCGGCATGATGCGCGACCGCTACACCTATCACGACAATGTAAGTGCATGCTCGCTCTGCTGCTCGTGCGACAATGTGTGCCCTGCCAAGGTCAACCTCTCCGAACAGATCTACCTGTGGCGTCAGGAACTGGAGAAGCTCGGCAAGGCCAACAAGATGAAGAAGATGATGAGCGAGGGCATGAAGTTCATCTTCGACCGCCCCGCCCTCTACTCCACCGCCCTCAAATTTGCGCCCATCGTCAATGCCCTCCCCCGCTTCGCCAAGTACAATGGCCTGAACGCCTGGGGCAAGGGTCGCGAGCTGCCCGAATTTGCCAAGCAGTCATTCGAGAGTATGTGGAAAAACGGAAAAGTTTAACCCACAGATTGATTTTAGGCACATATTTCGCGGAGTTTTTATAGACTACGATTGCACATGGTTTTTTAAGACCACAGATTTGCACAGATTAACACAGATTAAGAGCCTTCGGCTCGGATTGGGATTGATTATTGATTGTTGATTACTGATTATAATCTGTGAAAATCAAAATATCTTTAGATATTGTAAAATCTGTGATAATCTGTGATAATCTGTGGACAACAAAAAAGTCAGTGGACATAAACATTTGTGGATAAATAAAATCTGTGGATAAAAAAGAAAGATTATGAACAAGGAAGAATTATTATCAAAGATAAGGGGCAATATACGCGAGACGTATGACATGCCCTCACTAGACGACATCAAGGCAACAAAATACGAGGACAGCCTCAAACAGTTTATCAGCATGAGCGAGACCGTTGGCGGCAAGGTCATCCAGGCAAAGCCCGGCGACGACCTCAACGCCCTCATCCGTGGCGCTTATCCCGAGGCAAAGGTCATCTCGTCCAACTTGCCCGAGATAACCATCGCCAACCGCAACCCCGACACCGTGGAGGAGGCCAAGGAGCTCAACGGCACCGACGTGGGCGTCATCCGTGGCATGCTCGGCGTGGCTGAGAACGGTTGCATCTGGATACCCCAAACCATGAAGGAGAAGGCCGTATGCTTCATCTCGGAATATCTCGTCATCATCCTCGACCACACCAAGATCGTCGATAACATGCACGAGGCCTACCGACTCATCGAGATGAACGACTATGGCTACGGCACATTCATCAGCGGTCCATCCAAGACTGCCGACATCGCCCAGGCTCTCGTCATGGGTGCACAGGCAGCCCGCGGAGTAACTGTGATATTGGTATAAATATTCCTAAAGGTAGAATAAATTATTCAAAAACACCTAAAAACTTTCAATTTATTGGCTAAAAAGTCGATAGATTGAAAGTTTTTTTGTAATTTTGCCGCTGAATTTCAGTATAAAAAATAAAAAAGATGAGGATAAGACAACTTCTTTTGTTCGGATTGGCGGCACTCTCGCTCACATCCTGCTTCAAGGACGAAGCCCCCAATGCCGAATGTGACATCACCAAGGCATGGGTGCATATTGACAACCCCGACGAGTTTTTCTACCAACTCTCCGACTCCGCCATCAACGTGATGTACGACCGCACCGACATCTCATTCACAGTGAGGAGAAAAGCCGACGTAAGCCGACTTGCCCCCTACTTCGAGATAACCCCCAGAGCCACCATCACTCCTGCCAACGGTTCGGTGCAGGACTTCACCAACGGTCCTGTCATATACACCGTCACCTCCGAGGACAAGCAATGGAGCCGACAATATGCCGTGAGCTTCAAGCCCACCGTAGTCACCATCCCGTCGGTTATCCCCTTCGACTTCGAGGACGCGAGGGTATTTGACGACACTAATAAAAAGGCCACATACTATAAGTGGTATGAGACCAATGAAGACGGTAGTGAAATCGAATATTGGGCAAATGCAAATGCTGGCTTTGCTATAGCAAGACGTAAATCACTACCCGAGGAATATCCATCAGTATCAACAGAAGGGTATGATGGACTTTGTGTCAAACTAACTACACGTAGTACTGAGGAATGGGGAATAGCACTTGGTTTACCGATTGCTGCCGGGAATTTTTTTATAGGTGAATTCGATGTATCAAAAGCATTGCCTCCTACTACTTTATTGACGACACGTATGGGGCGTCCTTTTGCAAAAAAACCTATCAAGGTGTCAGGTCTTTATAAATATAAAGCAGGTGACGTCTTTTGGAAAAAAGTTGGTAATTCAATTGAAGAGCATCCCGAAATTAAGGATGGTGCTGCAATATATGCAGCATTCTACAAAAACCACGACAAGGAGGGCAACGAGGTGATGCTTAATGGCAACGACAGCAAGACCAACGAGAACATCATAGGCTTTGCTGAGGTGAGCGTTATCCCCGAAACCGACGAGTGGACTCCATTCGAGATGGAATTCCAATATAAGGGCGACATCGACCTCGACGAATTAGAACGCTTGGGATACAGTCTCACCATCGTCTTCACTTCGAGCACCAATGGTGCCTACTACGAAGGCGCGCCTGGCAGTACGCTCTATATCGACAATGTGCGACTTGAATGTGAAGAAGAAAAATAAATAACGTTTTTTTATATGAAGAAGATATTTAGTTTGGCCCTTCTGTTGGCCATCAGCATATCGTCGTGGGGAATAAGCCTCCCCGACAATCTCAACTACACGTTCCGCGTCGGCTACAACATCGGCGGCACGGCTCCCGTGGGCATGCCCGCCACCATCCGCAAGCTCAACAGCTACGATTTCCAGCCCAATATCTCCCTCGGATTCGACGCCCAAAAGGATTTTTGGGGCAAATGGGGACTCGCGGCTGGAGTGCGACTTGAGAACAAGGGTATGAAGATCGACGCCACAGTGAAGAACTATCACATGGAGATGGTTAAAGGGGGAAATGAAATTGAAGGCATGTACACCGGTCGCCTCGTCACCGACTGTAATCTTTGGATGCTCACCGTGCCCGTCATGGCCACATTCCATACCAACCGCTGGCTCATCAAGTGCGGACCTTACGTATCCTACGTTGCCACACGCTCGTTCAAAGGTCATGTTTATGACGGTTATCTGCGCACTGGCAACCCCACGGGCGACAAAATAGAAATGGGACCCGAGAGCGAGGACAATCCCACCTACGACTTCAGCGACGACATGCGCAAGTGTCATGTGGGCATGCTCCTCGGAGCCGACTATCGCATCGGCAAGCGCATAGGAGTGTATGCCGACATCACATGGGGACTCAACGGAGCCTTCAAATCGTCGTTCAAGACCATCGAGCAGACCCTCTACCCCATCTACGGCACCATCGGATTAACATATAAATTGAAATAACAACTTATTTAAAAAGAAAGGATAATTAATTATGAAGAAACTTTTTACTTTAGTTTTCGCCAGCCTTATGTCGCTCGCTGCAATGGCAGAGGACTACACCTGCGGACTGGCAGTAGTGATTAACGGTCAACCATCGCCATATGACCAAATCACCATCTCGTGCACAAAGAATGCCAATGATAAATACGACATTCTGCTTCCTGATTTTTACTTCGGTGGAGAAGACGGAATATATGTTGGTAATATTGAAATTAACAACATTGATGCAACTGGGAATGATGAAATCACAGTGCTTGCTGCAAAGAACAAAGATGTTAATGTCGGTTTTATGGGCACTATGCCAGCCGACATTGAGGCCATTTTGGAAGACGATGACCTCACTCTCCACCTTCATCTAATAGCAGGTACCTTTGACGTGAACGTGGCTCTCACAAGCGCCTCTACACAGATTTACGGCAGCGACTTTGAGGATTGGCACACCGCCACCGCTTCAAATGGCACTACGACATCTGACGAGCCGAACGGATGGCACTCATTCATGAGCTGCACAGGTGCATTTGCAAGTGTAGTTGACAAAACTCCACACATATTCATTTCGGATGACGTTCCTGCCGAGACTGGAAGCACCAAATCCGTCAAGATTGTATCATCCTCTGTATTGGGTTTCATATCTGCCAACGGCACAATCACCACAGGACGCATGAAGGCTGGCGCCATGAGCGCCGACGACCCAAACAACTGCGCCTTCCTCGACATTACAAATACTGATGTTGACGGCAATGGCGACCTCTTCGCCAACAACATGAAGGGCACCCCTGCCTCCATCTCGATGTGGTATAAGTTTAAGAACGGAAAGGGCAACACCAAGCCTGCCTCACTACGAGCCGTGATTACCGATGGTACATATT
>CALZYS010000097.1 GCA_945830345.1 uncultured Prevotella sp. | reverse complement strand
CTAAATTCAACGATGTCAAAGAACTCGATTATCCCCTCTTTCCGGGGTTTAAATAATAATTTTAACTACGTCCCGAATTTAACGGGACACTAATGTCTAAAGAAAGTACTTAAGTATGGATTTGAAATTCAAAAAGTCAGTCATGCTGATGGGCGTATGCTCGGTGCTCGGCGCAGCCTTGCCATCCGACGCTTACGCAGGCGCGAAGGAATCTCCAGTAGCAGCCGTTCAGCAAGCAAAGAAAGTGCATGGTACCGTCACAGACGACATGGGTCCGGTAATCGGAGCCACCGTGAAGATCAAGGGTACCAACAATGGCGTGATTACCGACTTCGACGGTAACTACTCTATCAACGCGAAGCTCGGTGACGTGCTCGTCATCACCTTCGTGGGTGCAAAGCCTCAGGAAGTAACCGTAGGCAATGCTTCCACCTACAACATCAAGCTCGAGAGCAACAGTCAGGAGCTGGAGGAAGTGGTAGTAGTAGGTTATGGTGTTCAGAAGAAGAAGCTCGTCACTGGTGCCACAGTGGAAATCAAGGGCGAGAATATTGCCAAGATGAACACTACACAGGTGCTCGGTGCATTGCAGAGCCAGACACCGGGTGTGAACATCCAGGCTAACTCAGGTCAGCCAGGTGATGGATTCAAGATCTCTATCCGTGGTGCCGGTACCAACGGCAACACAGCACCTCTTTATATTATTGACGGTGTGCAGGGAGATATCAATAACCTCAACCCTGCCGACATCGAGCGTATCGACGTGCTGAAGGATGCCGCAAGCTGTGCCATCTACGGTTCGGCTGCCGCCAACGGTGTTATCCTCGTAACAACAAAGCAGGGTAAGGCTGGTAAGGTTCAGGTGACATACGATGCCAATGTAGGTTGGTCGAATATCTATCGTCTGCCTCAGATGCTGACTGCAAAGCAGTATATGGAGGTGCAGGATCAGATGGCATTCAATAGTGGTGGTCAAGCTTACGATTGGTCTAAGTATATTGATGCCGATCTTCTTGAAGCATATAAGAACGGCAGCAACCCTGGAACAAACTGGGTTGAGGCTATCCGCAACAAGAATGCCATTACCACGAGCCATGCACTTAATATTACAGGAGGCTCAGACTATAGTAAGTTCTCTATGGGTAGCGGCTATCAATATCAGGATGGTGTATTTGGCGGCCCTGTAAAGTCTGACTATCGTCGTTTCACTTTCCGTGTAAACTCAGAGCATGTCATTTATCGTGACTCCAAGGGTATGGACGTGATAAAGGTAGGAGAGAATCTTTATTATTCTCATAAGCAGAACCAAGGTATCCAGATTGGCAACCAGTATGCCAACGCCCTCTCTACCATGTTGCGCGCCAATCCCTGTGTGCCTATCTATAATAAGGATGGCGGTTATTTCGATTGGAATGACATTCAGGCATCGGGAACAGAGGGATGGCAGAACTATAATTCTTATACATCTAACCCGATGTTGACATTGGTGAGCCGTTCAAATGCCAATAACAAGAGCATCAACCACAACTTCAACTTGACAGGTTATCTTGAGTTCCAGCCGATAAAGAACTTGGTATATCGTGGACAGATAAACTACAACCAGAGTACTTGGTCATACAGAAGTTATGAAGGTATATTCAATGCTAATGGAACAAACTCAGACACCTTTCTTACAGAGGACAAGGCAACAAACCAACTTGGCACAAGCTGGGGATGGAGCACAACCAACACATTGAGTTACAAGTTTGACATCAAGGAACATAATTTCGACGTGCTTGTTGGTACTGAGTACGGAGAAAGCAAGCCTGAGTTCGGTTTCAATCTTAATGTTTCTGCCAACAATTCCGTATTCGGCTCTTTTGACCGTGCATATATGAGCTACATGAAGGGTGCTGCCACAAATGCCATGGCATCAGGTACACCATGCGATGACTCTCGCAGTTTCTCGTATTTTGGTCGTTTGAATTACAACTATGCCGAGAAGTATATGTTCTCAGCTATTATCCGTGCCGACGGTAACTCAAAGTTCGCTCCCGGACACCGTTGGGGTTACTTCCCTTCATTCTCTGCAGGATGGGTAGTTACCAATGAGAAGTTTATGGAAAAGACATCTTCATGGCTCGACTTCTTGAAGATTCGCGCAGGTTGGGGACAGAACGGTAATGCTGCCTCTGTTGGTAATTTCCAGTGGATGGGTACATTCACATACGGCAACTTCGGAAAGTACTCATTCGGAAACGACAAGGGTGAAGGACTTGCCGGAGCATATTCAAGCCGTCTGCCTAACGAGGAATTGACTTGGGAAACATCTGAGCAGATGAACATCGGTCTTGATGCACGCTTTATTGGTGGTAAGTTAGGCTTGACATTCGACTGGTATTCAAAGAAGACCAAGGATTTGCTCGTTGAGGTGCCCATTGACGCCACTTCAGGATTCTCTACAATGTGGAAGAACGCAGGAACTGTTAAGAACACCGGTATTGAAGTCGCACTCAACTGGCAGGACCAGATTGGCAAGGACTTCAAGTACAACATAGGATGGAATATGGCATACAACAAGAATGAGGTTACTGCCGTAAATTCCAATCAGAAGTATAATAACGGAGGTAACGACCTGCTTTCGCAGAACACTGGTATTATCGCACGTTTCGAGGAAGGTCATCCTATCGGTTATTTCTATGGATACAAGACTTCTGGCGTAATCCAGAACGTTCAGGATTTGGAAGCATACAAGTCAACACTCAAGAATGGCGATGCTGCTAATTCAAAGCAGGGAACTGCTCTCGCAGTAGGCGACCTGAAGTTTGTGGATGTAAATGGTGATGGTGTCATCAATGACGATGACAAGACCGAGCTTGGCGACCCGCATCCCGACGTGACAATGGGTATTAGCCTTGGCGCATCATGGAAGGGCTTCGACTTTAGTGTTACTGGCTATGCAGCCCTTGGACAGCAGATAGCACGTTCTTACCGCAAGTTTGCCGACGGCAACCAGGAGAACTTCACAACTGAGGTTTATTCTTATTGGAACGGTGAGGGCACAAGCAACAAGTATCCTCTGTTCAATCGCATGAACGAAGGAGTCAACTGGATGACTATCTCTGACATCTATGTAGAAGATGCGGACTATTTCCGTCTTCAGAACATCACACTGGGATATGACTTCAAGAACATTTGGAAGAACTGTCCATTCCAGCAGCTCCGTCTCTATGTACAGGCTCAGAATCTCTTCACCATCACGGGCTACAAGGGTATGGATCCCGAGTGCGGAAAGGCACTCAACGATGCAGAGCCTTGGGTGACAGGTGTTGACGTAGGTAACTATCCTCAGCCACGCACATATATGATAGGTGTGAATGTTAAATTCTAATTATTTAATACAGAATAAAAAAGTATGAAAAAGATATATTTATTAGCAGCTTCAGCATTGGTTGCATTCGGTATGACATCTTGTGATATCGACAATGTTGAAAATGTGGGCGAGCTTGCAAGCGGCACATTCCCCGTTACAGAGGACGACGGTATGGCTGCACTCGCAGGTATATATGAAAACCTCAATGCCACACATGCAAATCCCCAGGAATCATTTATATATAATGCAGCCCTGGCAAGTGATGACCATTTTGGAGGTGGTGGCGACAATGACTTCCTGATGCAGGCAGAAGATTTGCTTTGCAACCATGGAACGGACATGACAAACGACTTCTACAAGCAACGCTATGAGGGAATTAACAGAGCAAACTCTCTAATTGCGGCTCTGCCAAACTGCTCACTTGAGGAAGACGTAAGAAACAAATATATGGGTGAGGCCAAGTTCCTGCGCGCATTCTATTACTATGAGTTGGCTTCGATGTATGGTAATGTTCCCGTCAGAACTGTTCCTGGCGGAGAATTGTTGAAACAAGGCAACATCGATGACCCATGGAAGCAAATCCTTCAGGATCTTCGTGATGCAGTGGATCTTCTGCCAGCTGCTAAGACCGCCGACTCTCAGGCTGGACATGTCGACAAGTATGCAGCTGAGGCTATGCTCGGACGTGCATGGTTGTTCTATAGCGGTATGTTCTGCAATGGTACAAAAACTGCCGACATGACAAGCACAAACTACAACGAGGATGCCATTAAGTCGGTTGAGCTCCCCGACGGCACAACACTTACAAAGGAGAATGTTGTAGCCGCTATCGATGATTGTGTGAACAACTCAGGATATTCTCTCGTACCCGATTTCCGCAACTTGTGGGCTTATACAAACCGTTGTACAGTAGAGGATTACGACTATACAGCTGGTCAAGGACTGAACTGGGTTGAGAATGACAATGCCATCAATCCCGAGTCTATGTTCGCTATTAAGTTCAATCGTCTTGCCTCATGGGATACCACGATTGGTTATGCAAATGGTATAGCATTGCACTTCGGAGTGCGTGGCGGTCAGAAATATGGCAATACCTTCCCATTCGGACAGGGATGGGGCGCAGGCCCTGTGGCTCCTAACCTCGTTGAGGACTGGAAGGCAGCCGAGCCTAATGACATACGTCGTGACGCAACGATACAGGATTGGACCACTTCGGAGACTTACACCTATGGAGGGTGGGCTGACTTTGTGCAGGAAACCGACTACTATGGAAAGAAATGGGCTCCTATCTCTGCCAAGAATGACAATGTTGACGGTGGATATTCATGTACATTCGAGAATGTGATGTATCCAGGTCAGTGGATTCAAGGTGCTGAGAACATGCAGTTGAACAATATTCATGACCTCGTGCTTATCCGCTTTGCCGATGTACTGCTGATGCAGTCGGAGTTGAAGAAGGATGTAACAGGTATCAACCTTGTGCGTGCCCGTGTCGGACTCAATCCTATTGCAGCATATTCTCTGAAGGCTCTTCAGGACGAGCGCCGTTGGGAGTTTGCATGCGAGGGCATCCGTTGGAATGATATCCGCCGCTGGCACATAGCAGCTGCCGCTCTTGAGAAACAAACCAATCAGCCCACCTATTGGCGTGGAAAGCCTGACACAAACAAGGCTCACAATGGTGGTTATGCAGCACGTTACAATGCCACTGCCGGCTTTCAGAAAATGCCCGACACCCAGATTTCAATGGGTACAGTGGTGCAGAATGACGGATGGACTGACTCACAGTCTGAATATGCGAGCTGGTAATATTCACACATAGAATAATATAAATCAAAACAATATGAAAAAGTTAATATTTGCAATGTCAGCATTCGCTATGCTCCTGACATCATGTGACCCAAGCACTGATGACATAAGCAGCGGATTCAACAATAATGTGACGGCAGAAAATGTTATTGCCAAGGCAACTCCTGTTGTCGTAAACGGCAAGAACTCAAACAGGATTATCGTTGAGAATAATTCGCCGATTACATGCCAGTGGAGTGCAAAGCAACTTCTCGGCAATCCTGTAACATCAAAGAAGTCATATGACACCATATATGTATCGCAGACAGGTACGAATGTGATTTCTATGACATGCCACAATCTTAATGGTGAGTTCACAAAGGAATTCACAGTAACAGTTGACGAGATTTCTTATATTCCTGACAATATTCAGAAACGTCTTGGTGAAATTAGCAACTTTGACACATCTTTTGAAGCATCAAAAGTTAGCATCGTACAGGAAGTTGATGAAGAAACAGGCAAGAAAGGCAATGTTTTTGCTGTGAAGAATGCCAATGGTGTATTGACTGACTGGGTAGTTAAGGATGTAGCAACAGGAGAGGTTATGGCATCCAGCAATCTCAATATTGATCAGTTGCTTGTTATATCCGATACAGGCGAGTACGAAATAATTCTTAACTACACTAAGGCAGATGGTACAACTGGTTCTCATTCATTTGGAAACTACACTATTGAGTGTTACACCAACAAACCAGTTATTATCGAGTATCTCAGTGGTGAGACTGGTGTGACAGAGTGGCAGTGGTTCCAGGGCAATGCAGCCGTATGGGGAAATGGTCCTTGGGCATCTGGTGATGGTCCTGCGTGGTGGACTAATAACCTTGACTCTATGGATGGCAATGGTGGTGGAAAGCCAGGTGGAACAGCACGTAATGGTATCAATGCAACATTCACTCTCGACTTCAATACAGGTATTGCCACTAACAGCGATGGTACATCATGTGCATTCAAGGTTCTGCCTTTGAAGCATGGTCATGATTCTGCTGATGGATGGGACAAGGGATGCATCCACTTTGATGTTTCTGGTTCTGCTTATGTTGTGCCTATGGCAGTTAATGTCAATGGTGGTGACGAGCCATTCCAGGATATGTACATCGTGAAGGCTGAAGACGGACGTCTTAACCTCACTTCTGAGGAACAGTCAGGCAACTGGTGTGCATGGTTCTTCCTCTTCGAACGTAAGAAGTAATTTTGGTTTTAGTAGTTAAATTACTGTTCGTCCCCGCTTGCCTCCTCGTGAGGTGGGCGGGGATTTTCTTTCAGCCTCTCGCATATTATTCCCTAAAACATTTGGCGGTTTGGAAAAGAAATCGTAACTTTGCAACCGAAAGTATAATATATAAAAAGAAAGGAACGTATAATGGAAACAACAACTATAAAATTAGATAGCGGACTGGTCAACCAAGCCCTTATGGTTTCTCGTGCTCAGGGGGTGGAATTGTCAAACGTGATTGAGAACTATTTGATAGCTTATATTTCTTCCCCCAAAAAAGAGAAATTAGAGGAAGAATATCCTGATATAGTTCTTAGTCTCTTAGGGCAGGGTGAACCATTATCCGATGATGACGAAAAGGGAACAGAAGGTTTTTTTGAACACATAATTAAGAAAAACTCATGAAAACAGTATTTTTGGATACTAATGTTGTCATAGACCTTCTTGATAAAAGGGAGAATTTTTATATTGATGCCTTGAAGATTTTCACAAAAGCGTATAATAAAGAAATCAAGGTGTTCATATCTCCTATTACCTATGCAACAGCTTCTTATGTATTAAGGAAACACGAGAAGTCGGAATTGAAGACCCTGCTTTACAATTTAAGACAGCTCGTGTCTATTTCTATTTGTGACGAAACGGTTATTGACAGTTCATTAGAATCTGATTTTGAGGATTTTGAAGATGCGATGCAATTCTTTTGCGCCTTATTGTCTAATGCAGAAGTAATTGTCACGAGAAATAAAAAGGACTTTTATAAATCTACAATTAAGGTCATGACTCCATCCGAATTCCTATCACAATCGACATAATATTATTTCCCAAAACATTTGGCGGTTTGGAAAAGAAATCGTAACTTTGCAGCCGAAACTCATAAATACAACTGTATATGGTATATTTGAAGGAGTGTAAATCGAAATTGGCAGATTTCAAGTCTCAATTCGGAGACAAATTCGGAATCATTAGACTCGGGATTTTTGGCTCTGTGGCAAGAGAAGAAAATAACGAGAATAGTGATATTGACATCGTCGTGGAGGTGAAGAAGCCATCACTGACAATAATGTATGAACTCGAGCAATCCTTAAAGGCATTGTTTGGCTGTGATGTTGACTTGGTCAGGTACAGACAATCATTACGTCCACTATTTAAGTCAAACATTCAAAAAGATGTTGTATTTGTATGAAATCAAATAATCTGACTATACTTGATAGACTGAACGAAATCATAGAGTCTATTGAACTAATAGAAGAATGGAGCAACTTTGCAACTAATGCTTCCGACTTTATGTTGTCGCCGAATGGTGTTATGGCATTTAATGCCTGTGTTATGAGACTTCAGGTAATAGGTGAGGATGTGGGGAAATTGCTTCGCGATGAAAGTAAGCCTTTGGAAGGATATGACTCTATCCCATGGCATGCAATATACAATATGAGAAATTTCATATCTCATGAATATTCCAACATTGATGAAGATATTGTTTTCT
>CALZYS010000096.1 GCA_945830345.1 uncultured Prevotella sp. | reverse complement strand
ACGTCTAAAGACTGGCCCCTATACCACTAAGGCTCTGTCGGCAAATGGTAGTAATCTTGTTCTCCCCCTCGGGGGAGTTAGTGGGGGGCTTAATGCTTATGCTGAAGTATCAGATTTATCAGTCGCAGTTGAAGGACAGTCCTTCATTCGGTAAGTTTTACGCCCGTATCATCAGTGACGGCACGGTTGATGTGAAGGGGTTGGCGGAGCACATGGCGAAGCACAACACTCCGTTCTCGCCGGGCACCATCACGGGTATCATCACCGATGCCATCGCGTGCATCAAGGAGTTGGCGCTCGACGGTAAGCGCATCACGCTCGACGGACTCGTGAGCATCGGCCTGTCGATCACCCACAAGATGGGAGCTGCAAGTGCCGACGAGTTCTCGGTGGCGAAGAATGTTGACAAGGTGAAGCTCGTGGCAATGGGCGTGGGGGAGTTCTCGTCATCTCTGTTGACTACTCAGGCGAAGCTCAAGGAGAGCAACACCTATCAGTCGCCGCGCACTTCCTCTCCTACCACTGACGAGCCGGAGCCCGAGACTCCGGGTGGTGGCTCAGGTTCTGACGCGGGAGGCGGCAGCGGCACTGACAACACCGGCGGCGGCAGCGGTAACACCGGTGACGAGGAAGAGATACCCTACGAGTAGCCGCCTAATGTAGGGAGGTCCTTCGGAAATTAAAAATTAAAAATTAAAAATTAAAGGATTAAAAATTAAAAGATTAAAGTTATGACACAGGAGAACAAGTCGAGGTTGATTAAGTTTATGTGGAACCTGGCATCGGCAATCCTCGCAGCCGTGGGAACCGCATTGGGAATATCTTGCGCAGTGGCGTAGAGAAAATAAGAAAACACCAAGGCAAGAAAATATGTTTCTGAACCTTGGTGTTTTGCTTGTGGAGCATAAGATTGTGGCATACGTCGATGACGATGCCGGCATTGCG
Organism: uncultured Prevotella sp.; assembly: GCA_945830345.1. GTDB lineage: Bacteria > Bacteroidota > Bacteroidia > Bacteroidales > Bacteroidaceae > Prevotella. The sequence continues at coordinate 6,954 of CALZYS010000096.1, read as the reverse complement.
GCGGAGGGACTTTTATTGCCTTGTGCGCATGCCGCGGGCGGTACGCCCACGCTCCCAGAGGCTGCGCGACGATATATTGTATATTTTTTTAAAAAAGATTGTGTCTTTCTCTTTTCAGTTCCTCGTACAAGTCAACTGGGCTTAACTGCCAATAGTGGGTGTCTGCTGTGGAAAGTCTTTTGTATAGCGCGGAATGATAGATATGGTCGAGGCTTTCTTTGAGGGAAAAGCCGTAATCATTGTGTAGATATTCCACCAACCAACTGATTTTTCCTGGCAATAACAAGTGAAGGTTATTCTGATTTATCTGGAACATATTATTTCTTGATTTTTCTTGATTCAACAAAACGCAGGGCTGCAAGAGACATTCTTTATCCTTCTTGTTGATAGCAATAAATTCATCAATCTCGGCTATGAGCCATTGACGTCCTTGGGTATGTAGTGGCTCGAAACAGTTACAGAGATAATCTGTCACGCCATATTGCGAAAACAAGTCAAGAACTTGTTCGCCAGACAATTCTTTAGCTGCCCCGTATTCTTCGATGCAGAAAGCCACAAAGAGTGCAATATCTTTATCTTTCTTATCCATTGTCTCTGACTTATATAAAATATTGTCGGATTATTCATTTTTGGGAGCAAAGATAATATGATTACTCCGTATTTCCAAACTTTTTGAGGAAAAAGTGGGGATTTTGTCGTTTATTTGAGGGAAAAGCATTACCTTTGCATTGTCATTAGATAATTTAAAAAGGATATTAAAGTGAAAGTAAAGATTCAGACATCATTGGGCGACATTGTGGTGCGCCTGTACGACGAGACTCCTCGTCATCGTGACAACTTCGTGAAATTGGCTCAGGAGGGATATTTCGACGGAACACTGTTCCACCGTGTGATTAAGGACTTCATGATTCAGGGAGGCGACCCCGACTCGAAGGGCGCACCGGCTGGGAAGAACCTGGGCACGGGCGGACCTGACTATACCATCCCGGCGGAGTTTGTGTATCCGCAACTATTCCACAAGCGCGGGGCTCTGAGTGCGGCGCGCACGGGCGACGAGGTGAATCCAAACAGGGAGAGCAGCGGAAGCCAGTTTTATATCGTTTGGGGAAAGACTTACAAGCCTGCCGAACTGAAGCAGATGGAGCGTCAGATGGCTATGCAGCAGGAGCAGGCGGTGTTCAACAGGCTTGTGGCTGAGAACAAGGCGAAGATTATGGAACTGAGACGCAACCGCGACCGTGCGGCTCTGCAGGAACTGCAGGACGACCTCATCGCGCAGACTCACGCTATATGCAGCGAGGAGGGGGCGCCGAAGTTCACCGAGGAGCAGGTGAAGGCTTATACGACTGTGGGCGGAACGCCGTTTCTCGACAACCAATACACGGTGTTTGGTGAAGTGGAGGAGGGGCTCGACGTGGTGGAGCAGATACAGAATGTGTCCACGGGAAGGAACGACCGACCCGTGGACGATGTGGTGATGACGGTGACGGTTATTTGACGTTCTTCATCAGACACTTATCGATGAAGCGATAGCGGGCTTCGACGTCGGGCAGGATTTCCTGACGCGACTCGCGGTCGATCATCATCACGGGGGCTACGGACTTGCCGTTGATGGGATCCCATGTGGGCAGACCGAGTCCGTTGGGATTGCCTGTCTTGATGAAGTTGGTGAAGAACCTGACGAATACGTCGGAGATGGCATAATCGTCGGCGGTCCAGTCGAAGACATCGTTGGTGGGGAGGTTGCCCATCTGATATTCTATGTCGGCAGAGTGGACTGCTCCCGGGGTCTTGGGCATCTCGGGGGCTGAATCATCCTTCTTCTGCACTCCGCCGGCAAGGCCTGCCACGAGGTCCTTCTGCTTCATGTCGGGGCGTGGATGGCAGTACATGTAGCGATATACGGGTTGGCGGCTTGTGCTCTGCTGCATGTCGAGCCATTTCCATGTGGAATAGACTAAGAAGATGTCGCCTCCGAGGGCATAGCCGGGCAATCCGAAGATGTCGGCATCGGTGTGGATGCCATACATGGGCAGCACCTCGCTTGCCTTTACTCCAAGCCAATTCTCGATGGCTGGGGAGAGACCGGCGAGGGTGGGCGCACCTCCGCTAAGAAAGGCGAATGCGGGCATCTCGGCATTGTTGTTGCCGATGAGGCAGGGCACTTGCGCCTGTTCGCCTGCGGCATAGATGTCCATCGGTTGCTTGGGCATGAAATATCCGTCGAGGTGGAATATGGGCATGCTCTTGACGCCTGCCAGTCGCATGAGTTCGTCGGCGGGCAGTTTTCTCAAATCCGCAATTTTCTTATATCCCATACTCTTCACTTTCTCCACTCCCAGTTTCTCTGCCTCGGCGAGGGTTTTCCATCCTTCATTGCCAAGCACGGAACCACTGGAGCCCATGGCTTGGGCGATGAGACCGCGACTGAGGGGTGAGGCCATGAGCGCACTGACGGAAATCGAGCCTGCCGACTCGCCCATGATGGTGATGCGCGAGGGGTCGCCTCCGAAGGCGGCGATGTTGTCCTTCACCCATTGGATGGCAGCCACTTGGTCGAGGAAGCCGTAGTTGCCGGAACCTTTATACTCCGTTTCCTTCGACAGTTCGGGATGGGCTAAGAATCCGAAGATGCCCTCGCGGTAGTTGGCTGTGATGGCGATGATGCCGTTGCGGGCGAGGGTCATTCCGGCATAGCGGGGTTCGCTGCCGCTGCCCGCCATAAGTCCGCCGCCGTTGAAGTAGATGAACACGGGCAACTTTTCGTTCCACGTCTTCGAGGGTGTCCATATATTAAGGTATAGGCAGTCCTCGCTCATCTCCTTGGTGCCGAACATCATGTCGCCAAAGAGGGCTTCCTGCATGGGGTTAGGGCCGAAGTCCTTTGCCTGTCGCACTCCCTCCCATTTCTCCACGGGCTGGGGAGCCTTCCATCTGAGATTTCCGACTGGGGGTGCTGCAAATGGCACTCCCTTGAACACCTTAACTCCCGAGCAGTCGATGCCCTCGAGTATTCCGTTTGCTGTCTGCACCTGTGGTGCTGTCTGTGCTGCCGCGCCAATATATGCCGCTGCAAGCATGATAATTGATAGGATAGTTTTTTTCATACTAATTATTGTTTTATTTAGTTATAAAAATTATTTCACCTTACATTTTCAACAAGCCATAGTCCGAAGAAACGGTCGTATAGCTGATACTCTCCATTGTTGTCGAGAAGCAATTCCTTATCGACTAACGATTTGACGGCGGTTTTCACTGTACTTGCAGCACCAAGCTGATATTTTGTCAGGAAGGCTTTGCCTTGAATTTCCTTGATTGAACCCTCAGAAGCAATTGCATAAAGTACTCGCGTCTGGATGGGGGTGACAAGACGAAGGAATGTTTGAAACGTACCCTCGTTTTCCAACAATATGTCGGATAGGATTTCATCTACAGTGTCCTTGTTGATTGTCTCATAGCCTGTTTCGTATAGTCTGTTGAGCAGTGTGTGGACATACCATGTATGAGAGGACAACTTTGTGTATATATAATCAAATGTGTCCCGGTCAATCGACTGACCGATTTTTCTCATCTTTTCAGAGGAAAACATGTAATAAGCATTCTCGTCAATTGTTCCGAGAGGCATCATCTGTGTACTCTGATAAAAGGGTCTTGAAGCAGAAACAAACATATTTTCGAGTACATGCCGCTGACTGCCCGAGAAGATGAAGTTGACATTGGTAAGTCGTTGGATATATGAGCGCAGAAGTGCCTCTACATTCTTGTCTGCATATCCGGCTATTGTCTGAAATTCATCGAAAGCCACGAAGCATCTGTAATCCGACTGTTCCATATATGCGAATATCTCAGACAGGGAATATTCAGCCTGTCCAGGCTCAACATCCACCTTGAATCCCGGTATAGTATCAGCCAATTTCTTGACTAATAGTTCAAGACTGTCCGTCTGATAAAGGTCAACATAAAAGCATTTCACATCATTGTTTTCCTGCATGTTATGGAAAACATGATGTATCAGCCCTGTCTTGCCCATACGTCGTGGACTTGTCAAGGTGATGTTTCTGCCATTTAGCAATGCAGATATGATTTTGTCAGTCTCTTTTTGCCTGTCGCAAAAATAATCAGGCGAGACATATCCCGTCAGTACAAATGGATTGAGTGGTATTCTTTTTTTCTTATTCATGTCATCACGTTTTTTACGTCACGTACTTTACGTGATGCAAATATACGGTCTTTTTTTGGTATATATGCAGAATACCCGAAATATTTAACTAAAATTACATCTTATGAGGCTAATGATTAGCTCTCCTGCTTTCCACCGACATCTGCACGCTGATATTTGGGGTGATGTTATATCTTAGGGCGGCACCGATGCGGTCGCCCATTTCATTCAGGTCTTGGAGATAAGGGGGGATGGGGGCATTGGTCACTATGGATTTCTGGCCATAGACGTAGCCCTCCCATTGCTCGTTGAATTTATATCCAAGTACGGCTGTCATGCCGGCATCGCGGAAAGTGGTGTTTGCCCAATACATATTATCCAGATAACCGCCCACGGCTATCGAAAGGCGAGAGGTGAGGGCAGTGGCATACTGCACAGACAGGTTCTGCGAAAAACCGACACCACCATAAGCATGCTTGCCAAACTGGGAGAATATGGAGGCTCCTAGACTCAGGTTGAGTCCCTCATGCAACCGCCAGTTGCTCCACGTGCCCCCGAAGTAATAGGGATAATAGCTATAGTTCATGACTCTGCCGCGGTCATCAAGCTCGGGCAGGTGGAGACTATCAAGGCTAACGCCAAATTCGGACAACGTCGGCGATGTCGTCATAGGCGTTGTCATCTGCAACGACGGGCTATATAGCTCGTCGTCAAATGCAGCCTTGTTCTTCGGCTTTACTTCCTGGGCATAGGCGGCAAGAGCCGTCATCGTTGCCAATGCTATGGTGAGAATGTGTTTCTTCATGTGCTTCAACTATTCTTTTCGATGCAAAATTAGGTATTTTTGTCGAATAAGCAAAGGTTTTTTGGGTATTTTTGTCGAATAAGAGCGGGATTTTTAGAATTTTTGTCGATTAAGCGAGGAGGGAATAGGTAATTTTGTCGATTAAGGATGAAAAATTGTCGAATAAGGATGATACAACAAAAAAAGAAAGAAGTTCAAGCGAACTTCTTTCTTTTTGAGGTTGCGGAGAGAGAGGGATTCGAACCCCCGGTACCTCTCGGTACGGTAGTTTTCAAGACTACTGTAATCGACCACTCTACCATCTCTCCAATTGCGTGACGGAAACCGTGGTTTCGTATTTGCGGGTGCAAAGGTACGGAGAAAAATTGAAACTACCAAATTTTTTAGGGATTATTTTGCAAAAAAGATGCTTTTAAGTCGTTTTTTATCCCGTGAAGAGCAATTTTCGATGGTTTTTCTTTGTATTCTGAGTAATAATGTGTAATTTTGCAACATGATTTATCCAAGTAATTTTGAATCCAAGATAGGATTCGACGATATACGACAGTTGCTCAAGCAGAGATGCCTATCGACGTTGGGCAAGGAAGCGGTGGATGGCGTGAGCTTTTCGGGCGACAGTGTGCAGGTGAACCTGTGGCTGAGGCAGGTGAGGGAATTCCGACTGCTGACGGAGAAGGAGGACGCTATGCCGCTCTCTTTCTTCTTCGACATGCGCGAGGCGGTGAGCCGACTGCGACTCGAAGGCACGCACATGGAGGAGCAGGAACTGTTTGACCTCAGACGATCGCTCGACACGATATGCGGAATACTAACAGTATTCAACCGTGGAGAGGGCAACGACGAGGGAGGTATGACCTACGACTATCCATCGCTGCACGACATGGCGGAGGGAGTGATGAGCTTCCCAAACATCGTAAGGCGAATCGACCAGATAATCGACAAGTTTGGCAAGGTGAAGGACACTGCATCTGCCGCCCTTGCCGAGATACGCCATAACCTGGCTAAGACCGAGGGCAGTATCTCGCGTACATTATATAATATATTACGCGCGGCCCAGAGCGAGGGACTCGTGGATAAGGACGTGACACCCACACTGAGAGACGGGCGACTGGTGATACCTGTGGCGCCCACGCTGAAAAGAAGGATAAAGGGTATTGTGCACGACGAGTCGGCTACGGGCAAGACCGTGTTCGTGGAACCGGCTGAGGTGGTGGAAGCCAACAACCGAGTGCGCGAACTGGAAGCTGAGGAGCGCAGGGAGGTGATCAGGATACTGAAGGAGTTGTCGGCTGAGATACGTCCTTACGTGCCGCAACTGTTGGAGTCGTATGCCTTCCTCGGCGGTGTTGACCTCGTGAGGGCGAAGGTGGAATTGGCAAAGACCATCGGCGGAATAGAGCCCAAGGTGGAGAGCTATCCGCTGATTGACTGGATAAGGGCGGTGCATCCGCTGTTGCAGATGTCATTGGCGAAGCACGACAAAAAGGTGGTGCCGCTTGACATAACCCTGACTCCCGAGAAGCGCATTCTGCTTATCTCGGGCCCTAATGCCGGAGGAAAGTCGGTGTGCCTGAAAACGGTGGGACTCTTGCAATATATGCTGCAATGCGGACTGCCGATACCGGTGGGCGAGCGTTCGCGCACGGGTGTATTCGACAACGTGATGATAGACATCGGCGACGAGCAGAGTATTGAGGACGACTTGAGTACGTATTCGAGTCATCTCTTCAATATGAAGAACATGATGCGCCAGGGCAATGGCAGGACATTGCTGCTGATAGACGAGTTTGGCGGAGGAACGGAACCGCAGATTGGCGGTGCCATTGCCGAGGCTGTGCTGAAGCAGTTTTGCGAGAAGAAAACATACGGTGTGATAACCACCCACTATCAGAATCTGAAGCACTTTGCCGATGATCACGAGGGAGTGGTGAACGGAGCGATGCTATACGACCGTCACGAGATGAGAGCCCTCTTCCAGTTGGCGATAGGA
>CALZYS010000095.1 GCA_945830345.1 uncultured Prevotella sp. | reverse complement strand
AAGGAGTATGCACCCGAGGTGCTGCTCATAGTCAACACAGCCATAAAGTGCGGATTTACGCCGCAGTATGAGGAATTAGAGAAACTCTATGAGAAATATCATAGTCAGGGATTTGAAATTCTTGACTTCCCCTGCAACCAGTTCGGGCAGCAGGCTCCAGGCACTGACGAATCCATTCATCAGTTCTGCAAGGTGAACTACGGCACTGAGTTTCCACGATTCAAGAAAGTGAAGGTGAACGGTCCTGATGCCGACCCGCTGTTCAAGTATCTTACGGAGCAAAAGGGATTTCAGGGATGGGACACTAACCATAAGTTGAGCGGAATCCTCGACGAGATGCTCAAGAAGGAAGATCCAGACTACCAGCAGAAGCCTGATATCAAGTGGAATTTCACAAAGTTCCTCACTAACAAGCGTGGAATGGTGGTGGAGAGATTCGAACCAACGACAAGCATTGAGGTTATCGAGGAGCGCATACAACAGTTGCTGCACGAAGATATGTAATAAATAAGGAATATGACACAATCTACAGAACATGTCCGTTGCCTTATCATTGGTAGCGGACCTGCCGGATATACGGCAGCCATTTATGCATCGAGAGCCAACCTGCAACCTGTGGAATACTGTGGTTTGCAGCCTGGAGGCCAGTTGACGCAGACGACAACAGTGGAAAACTTTCCCGGTTATCCTGCAGGAGTTGACGGCAATCAAATGATGATGGACATTCGCGAGCAGGCTGAGCATTTCGGTGCTGACATTCGCGATGGTATTATTGTGAAAGCTGACTTGTCGGAGGCTCCTTACACATTGACCGTTGAAGATGGGCATGTAATCAAGGCCGATACTGTCATTATTGCCACTGGAGCGTCGGCTAAGTATCTAGGTCTTGACGACGAGCGCAAATACAATGGTATGGGTGTCTCGGCATGTGCCACTTGCGATGGCTTCTTCTATCGCAAGAAGACAGTTGCCGTCGTGGGAGGTGGTGACACTGCCTGCGAGGATGCCCTTTATCTTGCAGGATTGGCAAAAAAGGTGTATCTGATTGTCAGAAAACCCTATCTGCGTGCATCCAAGGTGATGCAGGAGAGGGTAATGGCAAAGGAGAACATTGAGATTCTCTTTGAGCACAACACCATCGGATTGTTTGGAGAAGACGGAGTGGAAGGTGCGCATCTCGTGAAGCGCAAGGGCGAACCGGATGAGGAAATGGTGGATATTGCCATAGACGGATTCTTCTTGGCAATAGGACACAAGCCCAATAGCGATGTGTTCAAGGAATGGCTTGACACCGATGAGGTTGGCTATCTGAAGAAAATCGACGGCACTCCTCGTACCAAGATTCCGGGAGTGTTTGTTGCTGGTGATGTTGCCGATCCAACATACCGTCAGGCTATCACAGCAGCGGCTTCTGGTTGCCAGGCCGCTATTGAGGCAGAGCGTTATCTGTTGAATCAATAATTATTCATATTAAAAGGGCATCTCCTAAATGGGGATGCCCTTTTACGTCGTACTAATCTTTTAAAAATAGCCTGTCATACTATGTCGAGCAATGCTCTGATGTCATCGATGACATAGTCAGCTTCGGCAGTGTCTCTGTCATTCTCTCCGCATTTTACAGCGCATGTTTTAATGCCGGCTTTTTTGCCTAATTCAATATGCTCTGAATTCTCGCCAACAATAAGTACTTGAGAAGGCTCGCTGTCGGTATGATCAAGAACCATCTGAACCATATTGCTTTCTTTGTTGTTAGCTTTGGCATTATCTGCTGACACTATCACAGAGAAATAGTTGGAAAGGTTAAGCTCGTCGAGGAGATGCTCCAAAGACTCTTGCTCCTGCTTGCTCGTCAAGGCAAGTGTAACTCCCATGGCGTACATTTCCTTGAGTGTCTCCTTCACCGTCTTTATGGCAGTGCAGGCCTTATCGAGTGTTCCATCAAAATCAAGAATGACAGTTTTCATATTATCAGTATTTATATTGTTAGACATGTTGTTTTTTCTCTTTTTTGGGGTGGCTCCAGTTTGAATGGATGGCAATTTCGTCTTTTTTGTTTCAAAAGAACCTCGCTTCGCAGCGAAGTTCTTTTTAACTTTAAAAACTAAATTAATCAACCATAAACCTTAACCATTAATATTCAAATTAATACTCTTATAACGTATAGACTTTCTTTCTTTTTTCCGATGCAAAGATAGTAATTCTATTTCTAACTGGGGTTGATTCTAAGTTATTTGAGGTGGATTTTCCGATAGAATCACGCATTTTCAACCAAAAATCACGCAAATTAAACAAAAATTGCTCTTTTTACCTCGTTTTTTAGTGAAAAAATGATGTTTTTTGAATATTTTGTTGTATCTTCGCACCCAAAAAATATTCATTGTGGAGCTGATTAATATCATAGAAATACTCGTTTTTGCCCTCATTATAGCAATCCTTGTTGTTATGAGGCTTAATCAGCGTAATGCAAAATTAAGGCAAAAAGCACAGATGAATATGATGTTTACAAGTTTGACTCACGAACTTCTCACCCCCTTGACTGTCCTTTCTGCCTCTATTGAGAATCTGCGTGATGCAGAACCGAAATACAAAAGTCAGTATGCTTTGATGGATATAAATATCCAAAGGTCGGTAAGGCTGCTCCAGCAGATTCTTGAAACCACCAAGGCCAAGGATGGAAGATTAAAACTGCTTGTATCTCATGGAGACGTGATGGAGTATATACGTAATACTGCACGCACCATCATTCCGCTTATGGCGAAAAAAAACCTGTCATTCAGTATTAAATGTCAACCTGAGAGTATGATGGGCTGGATTGATACCGACAAGTTGGACAAGATAATATTCAATCTCTTGTCGAATGCGGCAAAATATACATCAGGGGAAAATGGCAGGGTGGAGTTGACTGTCAGGACCAACGACCGATATGACAGGGTGGTCATCAGTGTGAAAGACAATGGTTGCGGCATTCCTGAGTCACGCAGAAAACACTTGTTTGAACTCTTTTATGACGGGGAGTACAGGCGGTTCCAGACTATGGGCACAGGTATTGGACTTTCGCTCACGCGCGACCTTGTTTATCTTAATAATGGTGAGATATCCTACGAGACAGAGGAGGGAAAGGGTACAATATTCACTGTTATGCTGCCTATCAACAAGGAATCATTTGATGTCTCGCAGATTGACGAGAAGAATAAGGTGGATATTAACAGGCCTACATCATATGTGCTTGATGTGGATGCAGATGACCCTATTTTCCATAAGGATTTCTCGCTTAACGAGAAGGAAAGAGTCAATCAACAGCCAGTTCTGCAGGAAACGGAGGAAGCGTCAGAAGATGATGCCTATCGCATTATTATTGTAGAGGATAACGTTGAGCTATTGATGATGATGAGACATTTGCTCTCAAGAAAATATAATGTGGTTACAGTCCGCAACGGCAAGGAAGCTATTGAGGTAATACAGAAGACAGAGCTCGACCTTATTATTTCGGATGTGATGATGCCAGTGATGGACGGATATGAATTGGTGAAGTACGTAAAGAACAGTAGCGACTATGGACACTTACCTATCATCTTGCTTACTGCCAAGACTCAGGAAACCGACAGGGAAGAAGGACTTTCGATAGGAGCTGACTCTTATATGACCAAGCCTTTCAAGGTGAAGGAACTGCAGTTGCGTATTGACAATCTGATAGAAAACAGGCAACGAATCACGCGCGAGTTTAAGCAACAGACTATCGAGGACGTGCAAACTAAGACCGCATCCATGCCTTCGCCCGATAAGGAATTCCTTGACAAGGCGATTGCCAGTGTGCAAAAACATATTGACGATTCCGACTACGACCGCGAGGCTTTTGCTTCAGACATGGGTATGAGTTCGTCGTCGCTATATAACAAACTTCGTGCCGTTACGGGTATGAATGCCACAAGTTTTATCCGCGACATGAGAATGAAGGAGGCTTGCCGTTTGGTAAAGTCAACCCCTGGCATTCGAGTTAGCGACTTGGCTTACAGTGTGGGATTCAAGGATCCTAAGTACTTTGCCACTATTTTCAAGAAGGAGTTTGGCATGCAACCTTCTGAATATATCGAGAGCATTGCAAACCAGTGAATGTCAGTATGCCGTTGAGCATCAGGAGTTCATATCCGAACTTATATCCCCATACCGTTTGTGTGAGGCAGTCGATTGCGTAGCTGATAATTGGCGAGGCAATGGCGATATAAGGCACAGCCTTGTCCATGGGGCGCAGTCGGGAACATAATATGGCGAAGGCAAAAAGACCTAACAGCGGACCATAGGTATATGAGCATATTATGTAGATGGCATCTATCACACTCGTGGAGTTGACCACTCTGAACAGGAGGATAAACACTACGAACAGTGTGCAAAGCAGGATGTGGGTCTTGCGGCGGATCTTCTCGTCGTCGGCTCTCTCGATGATATCCACGCAAAAGCATGTGGTGAGGGCGGTAAGGGCAGAGTCAGCACTACTGAACGATGCCGCCACAATACCTATCGTGAACAATATGACAACTGTTTCGCCCATATATCCAGAGGCTGCGAACATGGGAAGGAGTGAGTCGCCCGACGAGGGCAGGGCAATTCCTGTCTTCGCGGCAAGAAGCACGAGCAATATACCAAGCCCCATGAAGAGGGCATTGGCAGGGACAAAGGCAAATCCATAGGTGCACATGTCCTTCTGGGCCTCGCGAAGTGACTTGCAAGTGAGATTTTTCTGCATCATGTCCTGGTCGAGTCCCGTCATGACAATCACTATGAATATTCCGCTTAAGAACTGTTTCCAGAAATATTGGGTGGATTTTGGATCCTCGAATACGAATATGCGACTCATACTACTGTCTTTGATGGCATGATATGCCTCGCAGATGTTCATGTCGAGTGACGAGGCTACATTGACAATAATCAGGATTAATGCCCCAAAGAGGCAGGTGGTTTGGAATGTGTCTGTCCATACAAGGGTCTTGATGCCACCCTTGCGGGTGTATAGCCATATCAGTGCCACCATTATCGCCACAGTCAGCTCAAACGGAATGCCAAGCTTGGCAAACACGTAATCCTGCAGAATGATGCATACTACATAGAACCTCACCGAGGCTCCGATAATCTTCGACATCAGGAAATACCATGCCCCCGTCTTGTATGATCTTCTTCCCAAGCGTTTGCCAAGGAATGAGTAGATAGTCGTCAGGTTGTTGCGGTAATATATCGGCAGCAAAATGAAGGCTATGGCAAAATAACCGAAGATAAAGCCGATGCATGTCTGCATATAGGTCATGTCCATTTTCATGACCATACCGGGGACGGAGACGAATGTTATCCCAGAGATGGAAGCACCCACCATACCGAATGCCACCATATACCATGGCGATTTCCTGTTGCCACGAAAGAATGTCTCGTTGTTGGCCTTCCGACCTGTCATTATGCGGCTAAACACATATAATGCCGCAAAATACACTAATATCGTCAATACTATCGTCATACAATGTTGGGCTTATTGAACACCCGTGCCTATGTGTTTATTTTAATTCTTTAATATCGTTCTCGAAGAGATATCTTCAAGAACGACAATCGCCTCTTCCACGCTCTTCACGTCATTGATGATAATGCTTCGCTTGCCATTGTTCTCGCGGATGTTGCATCTTCGTGGGTTCTTGGCTATATAGTTGAGTATGGAGTCGAATGCCTGACTTTGGTAGTAAGGACTGTTGGGATTGCTTACGAAGAACATCGTCATGCGTCCCATTTTCAACATCAGTCGCTCGCAACCAAGCCCCTTTGCCTTGCGACGCAACGGCACTACGTTCATCAGTTCGTCAGCCACCTTGGGAATGTCGCCAAAGCGATCGACGAGTCGCTGTCTGTAACGTGTCAGTTCGTCGTCGCTTTTCAGGTTGTCCAATTCCCTGTAGAGCAGCATCCTCTCACTGTCGGTAGGTACCCATTGCTCGGGGAAATACATCTCGATGTCACTTTCCACCGAACAGTCGTCAACGAAGTCGTCACCGTTCATCTCACCACTCTTTATCTCTTCCTTGTATATCTCACTGAATTCGTCGTTCTTGAGTTCGGTGACGGCTTGTGAGAGTATCTTTTGATAAGTCTCGTAACCAAGGTCGGCAATAAATCCGCTTTGCTCTGCACCCAACATGTTGCCGGCGCCACGGATGTCGAGATCTTGCATGGCAATATTGATACCGCTACCGAGGTCGCTGAAATTCTCCAATGCCTCCAATCTTCGCCGTGATTCCTGGTTGAGGGCTGACAGGGGAGGCGCCAACAGATAGCAGAAAGCCTTGCGGTTGCCACGTCCTACTCGTCCGCGCATCTGATGGAGATCGCTTAAGCCGAAGTATTGCGCACTGTTGATGATAATGGTGTTGGCATTGGGGATGTCAATACCATTCTCCACGATGGTCGTGGATATCAATACGTCGTAGTCGTAATTGGCAAAGTCGAGGATGATGTGCTCCAGGTCTTCGGGCTTCATCTGTCCATGGCCGATGGCAATACGCGCGTCGGGGATGTATTTCTGTATCGTTTCCTTCAGTCGCTGCAGGTCGCTTATGCGATTATTCACGATATACACCTGTCCGTTGCGACTCATCTCAAAGTTGACGGCATCCACAATAATCTCAGGACTGAATGTATGTATCTCTGTCTGAATAGGATAGCGGTTGGGCGGTGGAGTTTGTATCACACTCAAGTCGCGCGCACCTACCAACGAGAATTGCAGTGTGCGCGGAATTGGTGTGGCTGACATCGTGAGTGTATCCACATTCACCTTCATCTGACGGAGTTTCTCCTTTGTGCTCACTCCGAATTTCTGTTCCTCGTCAATGATTAATAGTCCTAAGTCCTTGAATTTCACCTGTTTGCTTATCAGCTTATGGGTGCCTATGAGTATGTCAATCTTTCCATCTTCCAGATCTTTGAGCAATTCCTTGGTCTGTTTGGCGCGTCGTGCCCGCGTCAGATAATCCACCCTAACAGGGAAATCCTTCAGTCGTTTGCTGAACGTCTGATAATGCTGGTAGGCCAGAACGGTTGTTGGCACGAGCACCGCTACTTGCTTGGAGTCGGTGGCAGCCTTGAATGCGGCTCTCACTGCCACCTCGGTCTTGCCGAATCCCACATCCCCGCATACAAGTCGGTCCATCGGGCGTGCTTTCTCCATGTCGGCTTTCACGTCGTTGGTGGCCTTCAGTTGGTCGGGCGTGTCCTCATACAGGAAACTGGCTTCAAGTTCGTGCTGCAAATATGAGTCATGACTGAAGGCAAAGCCTTTTTCCTTCCTGCGTTTTGCATATAATAATATAAGGTCGCGCGCGATGTCCTTAATCTTCGACTTCGTGCGTTCCTTCATCCTTTCCCATTGTCCGGTGCCAAGGGTTGACATTCTTGGCGCTTCGCCATTGTCCTGTGCCTTGTACTTGGATACCTTATACAATGAATGTATCGACACGTAGATGGCATCACCTCGTTGATAGGTTATCTTTATCATCTCCTGATAACCGTCGCCTTGGGGCATTCGCACAAGACCGCCAAACTTGCCAATGCCGTGGTCGATATGCACTACATAGTCGCCTATTTCAAATTGACTTATCTCCTTGAGAGTTAGGACCACCTTGCCGCTTCGTGCCTTTTCGGAGCGGAGGTTGTACTTGTGGAAGCGGTCGAATATCTGATGGTCGGTGAAGAAGCATGCCTTCAGCATGTTATCCACAAAACCTTCGTGCAAAGTTTTGTCAACAGCATTAAAAGCCTCCCCGATAATCTCCTTTAATCTCTCCTGCTGTTTTATGCTGTCGGCAAGGATATACACCTTATAACCCATCAGCTGATAATCCTCAAGCGACTTCTTCAGCAGGTCGAAGTTCTT
>CALZYS010000094.1 GCA_945830345.1 uncultured Prevotella sp. | reverse complement strand
TCTGGGCAGTGGGATTCGTGCTGCTCACCCACTTGGTGATTATCCGTGGAGTGAAAAAGGGTATAGAGCGCATATCCAAGTTGCTCATGCCCACGCTTTTCGTCCTGCTCATCATCCTTGTAGTGGCCTCGTGCATGCTTCCGGGGGCAATGGCAGGTGTGGAGTTCCTCTTCATGCCCGACTTCTCGAAGATTACTCCCGACGTGATATTGGCAGCCTTGGGGCAGTCGTTTTTCTCATTGAGTCTCGGTACGGCATGCCTCTGCACCTATGCCTCCTATTTCGGTCGCGACACCAACCTGTTGAAGTCGGCAGTGCAGATTTCCGTCATCGACACCATCATAGCCATTCTCGCAGGTCTCATGATCTTCCCTGCGGCATTCTCGGTGGGAGTGAGTACCGATAGCGGTCCGTCGCTCGTGTTCATCACGCTTCCTAATGTCTTCCAGCAGGCTTTTGCATCTATGCCCTTGGTGGGATATGTCATCTCCATCCTGTTCTATGCATTGCTTGCGGTGGCAGCCCTCACATCCACCATCTCGATGCACGAGATAGGTACGGCTTATTTCCACGAGGAGCTCAATAGGCCTCGCACTCAGGCAGCATGGATAGTGACTATTGGGGCGTGCGTGATAGGAGTGCTCAGCAGTCTCTCGTGTGGGGCTTATGACCTGCAGTTGCTCGGAATGTCGCTCATGGACTTCTTCGACTGCATCACCGCACAATACATGATGCCCATCGGAGCCTTGCTCACGAGTCTTTATATCGGATGGGGAGCGCGCACTGCAGTGGTCAACCGAGAGTTCACCAATTGCGGCACGGTCTATCGTCGTCTCTTTCCCGTCTATCTCTTCATGGTGCGGTTCATCTGCCCCATCCTCATTGCCATCGTCTTCCTCAACCAGTTGGGGGTGATATAAAAACATAGAGACACTAAGTCATAGAGTTATAAATAATAGCTCCGTGACTCAGTGTCTCTATTTGTGTCAAATGTTAACTTGTTACCTGTTAACTCGAAAAAATTACTCCTCAACAACCGAGAAGTCTTCCTTGCCAACTCCGCACAATGGGCATACCCAATCATCGGGGATGTCCTCGAATGCTGTTCCTGCTGCGATGCCGCCTTCGGGATCGCCTACTTCTGGGTCATACACCCAGCCACATGTGTCGCAAATGTACTTTTTCATTTTCTTGTCCTTTCTTGTTTTATGAATTAATAATATATAATATTTATCTCGACAATAATCTGTCAATCTTTTCGAATATCATCTCGGGAGTGATGCCAGTCATGCAGGCGAAATCACCACGGCGGCAAGGCTTGTTGCCGAAGATGCTGCAAGGGCGACAGTCGAGCGGAAGCTGAACAGCATTGTCCTCACTCTGCTGCCATCCCATGAATCCCGCATAGGGATGGGTTGCTCCCCATACGCTCACCACAGGAGTGCCCGTGAGCGAAGCCATGTGCATATTGGCACTGTCCATCGACACCATCACGTCGAGATGGCTCATCAGCACCAACTCCTGATACATCGACTCAAGATGCTTGCCCACGTAGAGACATAGCCCGTGTTGGGAGCACCACTGGGGGAACGTGCGGTCTTCGTCTTTCCCACGTCCGAAAAGGAAGATGCGGCTCTTGGGGTATTTCTCCTCAATCATGCCAATCACGCGCTCCATCCGCTCGGGAGGATACACCTTGCCCTTGTGGGCGGCAAAGGGCGCTATGCCTATCCATTGCTCACCCGTCTTGCGAGGCCCGATGGCGGCAGGCAGCAAGTTGAGATTGCCCCCTTCCTCACCGAATATTGACGTGAACTTCACATCGACGGGATAGCCCAATCGAGCGAGCACGCCGGCATAATTCTCAAACGAGGTGGGCAGTTGCACCATTCGTTTGTCGGATGCCGAGGTGAGGGCGCGGCGGTCGGAACGGTGCTTATTGATATGCGCCACCCTAAACCGTCCGAGATTAAACCTCATGCGCAGATAGGCAGAGCGAAGCACTCCATGGAAATCCGCCACGGCAGTGGGCTTCTTAGCCACAAGACGGCGGTAGAGGGCATTGAGTCCCTTGATGCCATGGTATTCGCCCTTGATGTCGGCCTCCATGAAGTTGACATTCGGAGCCAAATCCTCGAAGAACGGACGGGCAAAGCCACGGCTCAACACCGTAATCCTCACCTGCGGATAGGTCTTGGCAAGCGAATACACCACGGGCACTGCCATAGCCACATCGCCCAAGGCTGAAAACCTTATTATAAGTATGTGTTCCTTCTTCATATTTTTTTGTAGGAGTTAAAGGAGTTCCTTTAACTCCATATATCTCCCTTTAACTCTTTAATTTATAGAGCACCGGATTGGTCGAAGGGTCGTTGTACATCTTCATCTGTCGATACACCTTCATGTACTTGTGTCCGGCCTCGATGTCCTCAAGCAGTTGGTCGATGGCAAGCCCAAGGTCCTTCTGCTGTTCGAGCAACACGTCGAGTTTGGCTGCACAGCGAGCACGATGCTCTTGGTTGGCATCATCGCGCTCCACCTGCTCGCGCATGTGGTATATCTTCAGAGCCAAGATAGACAGACGGTCGATGGCCCATGCCGGACTCTCGGTGTTGAGACGTGCCTCGGGCAGAGGTGTCACCTCACTGTATTTCTGTCTGAAGAAACTGTCGATTTCCTCCACGAGGTCGGTGCGGTCCTGATTGCTGCGGTCGATGCGCCTCTTCAGGTTGAGAGCCTCGATGGGGTCGATGTGCGGGTCGCGGATAATATCCTCGAAGTGCCACTGGACAGTGTCTATCCAGCACTTCATGTACAGGTTGTATTCGATGGTCCCTCGCTCGTAGGGATTGTTCATCGGAGTATCCACATTGTCTGTGAGATGATAGTCTCTTATTGCCTGTCCGAAAATCAGGTTGGAGTGTTCTGTAAATGACATTTTTCTTTGTTGTTCTTTTAATTTTTAGTGCAAATCTATAAAAACTTTCTGAAATAACCAACTATTTTGCGATTTTTTTCCAATAAAGGGGCGTTTTTTAAATACTTTTGTGTACTTTTGCGGCTGAAATGAAGATAATTGTTGACGATAAGATACCATATATACGTGAAACACTCGACCGCTTAGGGGCAGAGGTGGAGTATATTCGTGGTGCCGGCATCCAGCCCGAGCATGTGGCTGATGCTGACGCCTTGATAGTGCGCACACGCACCCGTTGCGACCGCCATCTGCTCGAAGGGAGCAAGGTGAAGTTTGTGGCAACAGCCACTATCGGCATCGACCATCTCGACACCGAGTGGCTCGACTCGGCTGGTATTCACTGGGTCAACTGTCCGGGATGCAACGCATCGTCGGTGGGTCAATATGTCGAAACGTCGCTCATGCGCCTCTCGCTCATCTCGGGTCTCACGGTGGGCATAGTGGGCTGTGGTCATGTGGGCGAGGAGGTGAAGAAGGTGTGCGAGCGCATGGGGCTGAAGGTGATCGTCAATGACCCCTATGTGGCCGACCCTTCCTTCGTGTCGTTCAATGACATTATACAAAATGCCGACATCATCACCTTCCATGTGCCACTGACGCACAAAGGCGATTATCCCACATACATGATGGCCGACAGCCGTTTCTTCTCAAAGCTCGCCACTCGCAAGCGTCCGCTGGAATGTATCTTCAACACCAGTCGTGGGGGAGTTATCGACGAGCAGGCACTCCTCGAAGCCCTCGACAAGGGGATGATTAGGCATGCCGTAATCGACACATGGGAGAACGAGCCCGACATCAACCGGCGATTGCTGGAGCGAGCCGACATTGCAACTCCACACATCGCAGGATATAGTGCCGACGGAAAGGTGAAGGCCGACAATATGGTGATCGACGCCCTATGTCGCCACTTCGGTATCGACAATCCCGGAGAGGTGGTGCCCCCGTCGCTCCCTCCCACCTTTATATATAAAGGTTGTACGCTCGACCTCTACGATCCCCTCGTGGATACTGCTCGCCTTCGTTCGAATCCCGAGGCATTCGAGGAGCAAAGAGGCAACTATCCCCTGAGGCGCGAGAGGGCATAGTTATCGCACACAAAATGAGAAATGCGATTGCTCAAATACCCAAAAATGTGCAATTTTGATGTAATAAGTATGCACAATAATGGGTAAAATGTGCATTTTACTTCATTTTTTGCACAAAAAATTTGCAAATGTGAAATAATTGTTGTTACTTTGCACCCGATTTTGAAAAACGATACACATTATTAACATTTTAAATATTAGAAATTATGTCAGAAATTGAATCAAAAGTAAAGGCTATCATCGTTGACAAGCTGGGTGTAGATGAGGCTGAAGTAAAGCCCGAAGCAAGTTTCACAAACGACCTCGGTGCTGACTCACTCGACACTGTAGAGCTCATCATGGAGTTTGAGAAGGAGTTCGGAATCTCTATTCCAGACGACAAGGCTGAGAAGATCGGTACTGTAGGTGACGCTATCAGCTACATCGAGGAGAACGCCAAATAAATGATTTTATAGGCTGAACTTGGAATTGGGAGCAGGTACTATTATGCCTCTCCGAATTCCAATTTCTTTTGTATTATTAATCTTACTTTTTATTTAATGGAACTTAAAAGAGTTGTTGTAACAGGCCTTGGAGCGGTAACTCCAGTGGGCAACACTCCTGAGGAGACATGGGAGAATCTCGTGGCTGGAAAGAGTGGAGCAGCGCCTATTACATTGTTTGACGCATCAAAATTCAAGACCCAGTTTGCCTGCGAGGTGAAGGGCTTGAATATGAATGATTATATCGACCGTAAGGAAGCCCGCAAGATGGACCGCTACACTCAGTTGGCTCTTGTGGCTGCCACACAGGCTGTGGCCGACAGCAAGATCGACGCCGAGGATCTCGACAAAACACGCATTGGCGTTATCTTCGGAGTGGGTATCGGCGGTATCAAGACATTTGAGGACGAGGTGAAGTATTACGGCCTGCATGAGGCTGACGGTCCGAAGTTCAATCCGTTCTTCATCCCCAAGATGATTGCCGACATTGCATCGGGTCAGATCTCTATCAAATATGGTTTCCATGGCCCTAACTATACCACCACATCGGCTTGTGCCTCTTCAACCAACGCCCTTGCCGACGCATTCAACGTGATTCGCTTAGGTAAGGCCGACGCCATCGTCGCCGGTGGTGCCGAGGCTGCCATCTGCCCCTGTGGAGTGGGCGGATTCAACGCCATGCACGCCCTGAGTACACGTAACGACGATCCCGAGCACGCATCGCGTCCGTTCAGTGCCTCTCGCGACGGATTCATCATGGGCGAGGGTGCAGGATGTCTTATCCTTGAGGAACTCGAGCATGCCAAGGCACGTGGTGCCAAGATATATGCCGAGATGGTAGGCGAGGGCATGAGTGCAGATGCTCATCACATCACAGCCTCTCATCCCGAGGGACTCGGTGCAATCCTCGTAATGAAGAACGCTCTTGAGGACTCTGGTCTCAAGCCCGAGGACATCGACTATATCAACGTGCACGGTACATCCACACACGTGGGTGACATCTCTGAGGCCAAGGCCATCAAGGAAGTGTTTGGTGACTGGGCTTACAAGCTGAACATCAGCTCTACCAAGTCGATGACTGGCCACCTCCTCGGTGCTGCTGGAGCAGTGGAGGCTATGGCCACAGTGCTCGCAGTGAAGAACGACGTCGTTCCCCCGACAATCAATCACGTTGAGGGTGACAATGACGAGGAACTCGACTACAACCTCAACTTCACATTCAACAAGGCCCAGAAGCGCGAGGTGCGTGCTGCCATCAGCAACACCTTCGGATTCGGTGGACACAATGCTTGTGTAGTATTCAAGAAGTATGCTGAATAACAGTATCATAGATAGAATAAAGCTCCCTTTCCGCAAGGAGAAGGAGCTTTTTTCTTCTCTTCGCGAGATTCTCGGGTTTTATCCACGTCACATCGAGCTATACAAACTGGCACTCATGCACAAGAGTATAGCACGGCGCAATGCCAAGGGAAAGCCAGTGAACAACGAGCGACTCGAATTCTTGGGCGATGCCGTTCTGGATGCTGTCGTGGGCGACATCGTCTATCGGCACTTCGAGGGCAAGCGCGAGGGATTCCTCACCAATACACGAAGCAAACTCGTGCAACGCGACACACTCAATAAACTTGCACAGGAGATGGGTATCAACCGACTTATTCTCTCGTCAGGACACTCAAATTCCCACAACAACTATATGGGCGGAAATGCTTTCGAGGCGCTTGTGGGTGCCATCTATCTCGACCGTGGTTACGACATGTGCATGCGTTTTATGCAGAAGCGCATACTCTCGCAACTCATCAATATCGACAAGGTGGCATACAAGGAGGTCAACTTCAAGAGCAAGCTCATTGAATGGAGTCAGAAAAACAAGGTGAGACTCGACTTCAAGCTCGTCAGCCAGAGCAAGGAGCAAGGAGGCAGTCCTACATTTATATATAAGGCCATCATCGAGGGACTCGAAGGCGGACAAGGAAAGGGATATTCCAAGAAGGAAAGCCAACAGATAGCCTCGAAGGAGACCTTGCAGCGACTGAAGCGCGAACCGCAATTCATTGATGCCGTCTTCGCCGCAAAGACCGAGCGCACCAAGATGGAGGAAATGCCGGTGCTCAACGTGCCCGACACCGAGGAGAAGGAAGACTTTATCATAACCCACGATATTCCTGCCGAAGAGCTTCGTGAGGAAAAGCCCAAGAAGGCAGCCAAGGCAATGAAGCAGGAGAAACCAGTGGCTCCGGCTGTGGAGATAGAGGAGGAAGAGAACGACGAGTTCGACCTCTCCGACATATCAGCCACACCAAAGTCGCAGTCGAGGGAGGACATCATTGCAGCTGCCGAGGCTGCGGCATACGAATAGTAAGAGAGTTATCTCAACTCTACGAAGTTAAAGGAGTTAAAAAAGTTCTTTAACTCCTTTAACTTCCCATTCTTGCAAAAGTAGAATATTTATACGACAGAAAATCATAAATAATGTAAAAGTTGTCGCTATTACAAAAGAAATGATTACTTTTGCACATTCAAAAGAGAATAAAAATGAGTTTGACCAGTATTATAGGCAAGTTTTTCGTGCCTCGACAGCAGGAACTGCGGAGGTATGACGACGAGGGCGAGGCAATGCAAAGGCATGTGCTTGCCACACTGCTCGAGTCGGCCAAGGACACCGAATACGGAAGGAAACATCTTTTCGATATAGCAAAGGGACAGTATGAGGGATTCATCGCCCATACTCCCCTCAACACCTACGAAGAGCTCAAGGGCGACATCGACCGAATGAGACATGGAGAGGCCGATGTGCTATGGCCAGGGAGGGTGAGATGGTATGCCAAGTCGTCGGGGACAACCAACGACAAGAGTAAGTTCATACCCGTGAGCCGACAGGGACTCAGGGACACCCACTATCGAGGAGGGCAGGACGCTGTGGCTATGTATCTCGCCAACAATCCCAAGAGCCGACTTTTTGACGGAAGGGCTCTCATCCTCGGAGGCAGTCATTCGCCCAACTACAATGTGGCTAACAGTTTAGTGGGCGACCTCAGCGCCATCCTCATCGAGAACATCAACCCGTTGGCTAATCTCGTCAGAGTGCCCAAGAAACAGACGGCTCTCATATCCGATTTCGAACTTAAGCGCGACCGTATAGCACACGAGACGATGACGAAGAACGTCACCAACATCAGCGGTGTACCTTCGTGGATGCTCTCGGTGCTGGCACGTGTTTTGGAGCTCTCGGGGAAAAAGCATCTTGAGGAGGTGTGGCCCAATCTTGAGATGTTCTTCCATGGTGGTGTGGCCTTCACGCCCTATCGCAAGCAGTATGAGCAACTCATCACGAGTCCGAATATGCATTATATGGAGACATATAACGCCAGTGAGGGATTCTTCGGTCTGCAAAACGACCCAA
>CALZYS010000093.1 GCA_945830345.1 uncultured Prevotella sp. | reverse complement strand
CCGCCACTCACGCAATCCCAAATCAATCACTGCATGGAGCGAGTGCTGGTGAAGCATTTCGGTAAGGGCGGAGCGGGGATGTGCACCAAATGGGACATACTCAACGCCATGACCGATACACTCAAACCCCTCAACGACAGTGAAGGCCGACGAGTGCCGGGATGCGACACGTCGCGACTGCTGCCGCAGTTGGCCAAGTGCGTGGAATACCTGTTGTAGTTGCCTAATAAGTGTCCTAAAAGTCGCTTTTGGCCTATAATACGGAAAACAGAATAATGATTACGAGATTTCGAACACGTCTGTTCGGGGATTAATGACTAACTTTGCACCAAAAATAGAGAGATTATGACAAATAAGGTATTATATTTGATTACGTTGCTGCTGCTCGTAAGCTGCGGTAACAAGAAATCGGAAGGCGAGCAGTTGAGACCAGTGAATATAGCTGAGGCGAAGGCTGCCGAAGGTGGAGAGACCGTGTCATTCCCCGGACAGACAAGGTCGGAGGAGGAAGTGAACGTGTCGTTCCGCATCAGTGGACCGATTACGAGTGTGAAGGTGAAGGAGGGCGACTATGTGAACAAAGGGCAGACCATTGCCACTATGGACGTGCGCGACTATCAGTTGCAGTTGGCTGCAACGCAAGCCGAATACAACCGCATTAAGGCTGACGCAGAGCGAGTTATAGGTATGTATCGCGAGGGAACAACCACGGCACAGAACTATGACCTGGCACGCTATGGTTTGCAGCAGATAACGCAGAAGTTGGACAATCACCGCAACCAGTTGGCCGACACCCGACTCGCGGCTCCCGTGGCGGGATATGTCAAGGAGAAACTGCACGAGGCTGGCGAGACGGTGAGTGCGGGAATGCCCATTGTGACTATCTCATCAGGAGGCAGGGTGGAAGTGGAGATCAATGTGTCGGCACGCGACTATGCCCGATTGAAGGAGTTGTCGGGATTCTATTGTGTGATTGACGCTCTCGGAAGCGAGACCTACGAGTTGGAGCGCGTGAGGACAAGTGCCGTGGCAAACGCCACGCAACTCTATTCGTTGCGCTTTGCCCTGAAAGGCAACTATGACCGCTCGAAGGTGACACCGGGAATGTCGGCAATGGTGTATGCCCATATAGCGGAAAGCGGTGGCGGCAATGTGCGCATACCGTCGTCGGCGATATTGGACAAGAACGGCAAGACCTCCGTATTTATATACAATAAGGTGGACAATATCGTCAGACTGAAAGACGTGAAGGTTGTGGAGATGTCGCTCGACGGCTCGGCAGTAGTCGTAGGATTGCATTTGGGCGAACAGGTTGTTGCCACAGGAGTGCATTATCTTGTGGATGGACAGAAGGCGAAAGGGATTAGGAATTAGGAATTAGGAATTAGGAATTAGGGATTAGGGATTAGGAATTAGGGATTAGGAATTAGGAATTGCTGCGCAAACCGAATGCAGAGCCGAGCTTGCTCGAGCTATGCTGAGGTGAAGCCAGCAATCGACGAAGTCAATTAGGAATGGATATGAATATAAGTAAATGGGCATTGGGGCGGCGGACGCTGATAAACACGTTCGTAGCCTTCCTTATCCTGGGCGGACTATGGGCTTTCTCGGGTATGCCGAAGCTCGAAGACCCCGCGATAAGGGTAAAGCAGGCATTGGTGGTAGTGACCTATCCCGGAGCGTCGGCATATCAGGTGGAACAGGAGGTGACCGACCCGCTGGAGAAGTCTATTAAGCAGATGCCTACACTCGACCATGTGGAGTCGTCGTCGTATTCGGATATGGCGATAATCACCGTGGAACTGCTGCCGACAGTGAAGGACTCGGAACTGGAGCAGCAGTGGGACTTGTTGCGCCGCAAGGTGAACAACGTGAAAGCCTCGCTGCCAAAGGGAGCTGAGGTGAAGATGGTGGCTGATGACTTCGGTGATGTGTATGGAATATTCTATGCCTTGACCGGCGACGGAATGGGTGACACGGAGATGAACGACTATGCCGAAATGGTGAAGCGCGAGGTGTCGGCTATCGAGGGCGTGACACGTGTGGATATATACGGCAAGCGCGGCGAGTGTATCAACATCAACCTGCGCGAGGACAAGATGGCCAATCTCGGCGTGCTGCCGACGGAGGTGATACAGACGCTGAACGGACAGAACGCCACCTCGTATGCGGGATATTACGACAACGGCACGCGCAGACTGCGGGTGACTGTGGACGACAAGTTCCGCTCGGCTGACGACATAGCCAACATGCTCATTCAGGGACACGACGACGACCAGTTGCGCATACGTGACATCGCCGACGTGACCAAGGGTTATGAGAAGGTGACGCGCAACGCCATGGAGCGCGACGGCGAGAGGGCGTTGGGAATAAGCATTGCCTGTTCGAGCAGTCACGACATACTGAAGGTGGGCGAGAAGGTGGAGGAGAAACTCGACGAACTGATGACGCAGATGCCCGTGGGACTGGAATACCACAAGGTGTTCTTCCAACCCGAGCGAGTGTCGGACGCCCTCTACACCTTCCTGCTCAATCTGCTTGAGTCGGTGGTGATCGTGGTGGTAGTGCTGATATTCTTCATGGGATTCAAGTCGGGTGTCATCCTCGGAATGTCGCTTGTGGTGATAGTGTTCGGTTCGTTCCTCGTGCTCAACGGTTTCGACGGCACGTTGCAGCGAGTGTCGCTCGGGGCATTCATCCTCGCCATGGGAATGTTGGTGGACAACGCGATAGTGATAGTGGATGGCATACTCGTGGATCTAAAGAAAGGCAAACCGCGCATGGAAGCCCTCACGTCGATAGGCAAGAAGACGGCAATGCCGCTGCTCGGTGCGACGCTCATAGCCATACTCGCCTTCCTGCCCATCTTCATGAGTCCCGACACGGCAGGAGTGTATTGCCGCGACCTCTTCATCGTGATAGCCGTGTCGCTGCTGCTCAGTTGGTTGCTTGCCTTGGTGCACGTGCCGCTGATGTCCGACCGACTGCTGCATCCCAAGGCTTCGGAGGGCGAGGCATACAAGGGCAAGGCATACGACGTGCTCGAGAAGACGCTGCGATTCTGTCTTGCCCACCGACTGACGGTTGTGGGCGGAGCTATAGTGCTGCTCGTGGCGAGTGTGTCGTGCTATCCGTTTATCAAGCAGAGTTTCTTCCCCGACATGGAGTACGACCAGCTATATATAGAATACAAGTTGCCCGAGGGATACAACTCCACACAGGTGGAGCACGACCTGACGAAGATGAGGCAGATGTTGCAGAGATGCGACGCCGTAACCCACGTCACGACAAGCATTGGAGGAACGCCGTCGAGATACAATCTTGTGCGCTCGATAGCCACACCGTCGTTGGCTTACGGCGAACTGATAGTGGACTTTACCTCGCCCAAGGCTCTCGTGGAGCATATCGACAGTATGCAGCGCATGGTGAACGACAGTTTTCCCGATGCCTACATCAAGATAAAGCGATACAACCTGATGTATAAGAAATATCCAATAGAGATATGCTTCCACGGACCCGACCCTAAGGTGCTGCACAGTCTTGCCGACTCAGCCCTCGCCATTGTGAGACAGAGCGACAAGGTGTGGTTGCCCACATCCGACTGGGAACCGCGGGTGCCCGTGCTGACAGTGGATTACAACCAGGCTGCCGCACGCACGTCGGGACTCTCGCGCGGCGATGTGGCACTCTCGCTGATGGCATATACCGACGGCATTCCAGTGGGCACGTACTATAATGGCATTTATCCCGAGACCATCTACGTCAACTGCCGCACGTCGGAGGGTGGGGAAGTGGCAAGGCTCGACAATGTCAATGTGTTCGGAATGATGCCTAATGTGGGAAATATCTTCGATCGCGGCACGGTGCAGAAACTCATGAGCGGACATATCGACAAGGACGAGATAATACGCAAGGTGACGAGTACGACGCCACTGTCGCAGGTGGCTAAGGGCATAGACATCCGCTGGGACGACCCCGTGGTGGTGAGATACAACGGCGAGCGATGCCAGCGAGTGCAGTGCTCACCCGTCCCCGGACTATCCACCGAGACGGCACGCAACGCGATTGCCGAAGCTGTGGAGAAGATACATCTGCCCGAAGGATACAGTCTCTCGTGGGAGGGCGAGCGCAAGGCAAGTACGCAATCCACGAGGTACCTGTTCAAGGGATTCCCGTTGTCGATAGTGATGATGCTGCTCATACTGATAATGCTGTTCAACGACCTGCGCCGTCCTGCCGTCATCTTCTGCTGCATACCGCTGGTGGTGGTAGGTGTGTTCCCGTCGGTGCTGCTCTCGGGCAAGGAATTCGGTTTTGTAGCCATCGTGGGTATCCTCGGACTCATCGGTATGATGATAAAGAACGGTATTGTGCTCATCGACGAGATAACGCTACAGATGTCTCAGGGCAAGGAATCGACGCAGGCGCTAATCGACAGCAGCAAGTCGCGCCTCCTGCCGGTGATGATGGCATCGCTCACCACAATACTCGGTATGATACCTCTCGTCTCCGACTCGCTCTTCGGTTCGCTTGCCGTCACGATTATGGGCGGACTGTCGGTAGGCACGCTCATCATCTTGGTGTTCATACCGGTGCTGTTTTCTCTTTGGGGAGTTAAAGGAGTTAAGGAAGTTAATGAAGTTAAAGACAAATGAAACGACTGATATATATAATAATAGGTGTCGGCATGATGTTGAATGCCACGGCACAGGACTCGCTGACCATCGAGCAATGCCGCAAGATGGCAGTGGAGCATAATCGCCAACTCGCTTCGGCACGGGTGCAGAGACAGAAGACCGACTTCGACCTCCTGGCAATGAAAGCCAACTATCTGCCGAAACTTGATTTCAACGCCTTCGACCTCGCAAATACGATGTCGGGAAGTCTTGCCTTGAAATCGTCGATGTTGCCCGTGTTCGACATGGCAAGTCAGATAGCGGGAATGGCGGAGTTTCCCGCCATGAAGGTGGATTACAGTATGCACAACCTTTTTGGTGCGTCGCTGATGCTTACCCAACCGATTTATATGGGTGGCAAGATCACGGCGGGTTATAACATGACAAAGATAGGTCAGAGGATTGCCGACGAGAATATCCGACTCACTGAGGGTGAGGTCAGGGTGAAGGTGGATGAGGCATACGCCATGGCGGTGAAGGCACGCGAGATGGTGGATGTGGCGAAGTCATACGAGACGCTGCTTCAGGAACTGATGAAGAACGTGGAGTCGGCAGTGCGCCATGGTATGCGCACCCGCAACGACCAGATGAAGGTGCAGGTGAAGCTCAATCAGGCTCGCCTTGCCATCACCCGAGCCGACAATGCCTACAACCTGGCGCGCATGAACCTGTGTCAGATAATCGGTATGCCGCTCGACTTGCGCCCCTCGGTGGCGAAGCCCGATGTATCATCAATGGTGATGTCGGAAGTGCTGTCAGCCTCGGCAGACAGTGTGCAGGTGCTCTCGCGTCCTGAATATGCCATGCTTCAGGAGAAGACCGAACTGGCACGCCAACAGGTGAAGCTCGCCCGTTCGGAGTTTCTTCCGCAACTTGCCGCATTCGCTACGGGCGGATATTCCTACGGGGGAAAAGTGAGTGTGGATGCCACGAGTTCGGTTGGCGGACAGGTGAACATGTACGACAAGACCCTCATTGACAAGTTTTCGGGAGCCATAGGTGTCACTCTCTCCGTCCCCATCTATCATTTTGGCGAGCGCAAGGGTAAGATACGTTCTGCCAAGGCATCGCTACAGATGGCGCAACTCGACCTCGACGACAATCGTGAGCGCATGGCACTCGAACTGTCGCAGGCATGCAACACATTGAAGGAGCAGATGACGGCATTGGAGATAGCCCGCCTTTCGGTGGAACAGGCTGAGGAGAACCTGCGCTTGTCGCGCAGTGCATACGATTCAGGAGTGGAGACGCTGAGCGACCATCTTGAAGCCCAGTCGCTGTGGCAGTCGGCTCTTGCCGACGAGATTGACGCCAGGGCACAGCTCATCGTGGCATTGAGCAAATGGCGCAAGGCTGCAGGGAAAAATTAAATGAAGAGTGAAGAAAAACAGGAAATTGTTTGGAACATTCAAAAATAATTTGTATCTTTGTCGCCAAATTTAAATCTATCTCTCTTTTTCTGCTTCATTGAAATAGGGAAAAAAGTAATTAAAAATAAAAAAGTATGAATGCAATTGTAGTAGTATTGGGGGTATGGCTTGTAGCGTCTCTGATATTCTTGTATTGGTTGAATACAAAGCGGGGACAAAAATGGTTGAATGAATTTTAACTATTTATATTAAGAAAAAACGCAGAACTTCTAAAAGAGTTCAGCGCTTTTTCTTTTTCCTTCCGATGCCGAAGAGATGTCCGTATCGAGATACGAGCTTTCGCATGGTGAGGAAGGCATCCACGGCAGTGATACTGTTGGCAATGATATGCGTCACCATCTCGCCCTTGGTGTTAGCCTTGGTGGGCTGCCACAGCGATTCCCACGTTGAGGCTATCACCTCTTCCTTTTTCTGTATCTCGGCATGCAGTTCCTCTTTGCGTGCCCTTATTTCCTCTAAAGTGTTCATAGGCGGGGTGGGGGTTATTTGTCCAACAGAATACTTGTCAACATCCTTACGAGCGGTTGCTCTATCCATGCCTTGCGCTTGTTATATACAATGAACAGCAGCAGGAAATAGATGCCGCCTACGATGGCGAATCCACCGGCAACACCTGTTGTCGAAGCCATCCAATAGACCAAGGCGAATGAGAAGTAGAACACCACGGCAAACGCAAGTCCGAAGATGAAGAAAGCCAACAGCAGTGCAGCACTGAGCCGCACGAGTTTCTCAACCACGTCATACTTCAGATAGTCTTTCTGAAGTAGGACGTAGTCTTTCAGTGTCTCCACCAATGTCGCTATGGATTCCACGTTTTTGTCGTTAGATAGCATATCGTGAGCGTTTATATGGTGGATGATAATGTTTATTCTTCGGGAGTCACTTCCTGGATGTCGTCAACAAGATCCTCCACGTCCTTGCGCGAGAGACGGATGTTGTGCTTCTTGAGGAAGTCATTCACGGTGTCCGTAACCTTTGTACGTGTGTCCTTGCCGCTTTCGGGGGCAACCAACAGACCGATGACAGCGCCGGCGACTGCACCGCCGAGGAATGCGCCAATATAACCTAAACTTTTCATAATCCTAATGTATTTAAATGGTTCAACATGTTAATATTCGAAGGCAAATTTACTCAATAAAATCGGAAAAACAATCATTTTTATAGTGATTTTTTGTTAAAACGCCCGTATTTTCCCGATTTAACAAACTTTATGTGGCAAATGTTTCCGTTTTTCGCCAATAATTAGTAATTTCGCAGAAAATTTTGTGTGATAGTTAAAACTGTTATATAATATAATAAGGTAAAAAATGAAGAAGTACATGATTCTTTGCGCAGGACTTTGCGCAGCAATGGCTTTCACAAGTTGTAAGTCGAGTGAGAGTGCATATAAGAAGGCTTACGAGAAGGCAAAGGCTCAGGAGGCTGCTGCCGTTGAGACAAACACCGAGGCTAATGTGGTGGCTCCCGTTGAGGAGAAACCCATCGACGAGGTGAGGGTTGTCGATAATGCCGACAACGTGCAGGTGCGCCAGGAGCAGGTGTCGCTCATCGACGGTAGCGGACTGAAGAATTTCAGCGTTGTCGTTGGTTCGTTCTCGCTTCGCGCCAATGCCGACGGACTACAGCAGCGACTCAAGGAGGCTGGATATGACGCACAGGTCGTGAAGAACACCGACCGAAATATGTTCCGCGTAGTGGCTACAACATTTGCCGACAAGGCTTCGGCTGTACAGAGCCGCAACGAACTGCGTGCGAAGTATCCCGACGCATGGTTGCTGTTCAACGCCAACTAATATCGTGGCAAGAATCCTATCAATAGATTACGGCAAGAAACGCTGTGGACTGGCTGTGACCGACCCCCTGAAGA
>CALZYS010000092.1 GCA_945830345.1 uncultured Prevotella sp. | reverse complement strand
GTAGTACAAAGGTTATTATGTAGTATTACAAATGTTTTTATGTAGTGGCAAATAAGTTCTTTTGTAACAGTCTAACAAATATTCGCTTTAATACGAATGCCCATTCGCATTAATACGAACGTACATTCGCATTAATGCAAACGGAGGTTCGGCTTAATGCGAATGAATGTTAGATAGCTTACGGACAACATTATGATAGCCTGCGGATAACATTATGATAGCTTGCGGACAACATTATGATAGCTTGCGGACAACATTATGATAGCTTGCGGATAACATTATGATAGTTGTGTGAGGAAATTATCCTTGTTGGGGCATTTTGTTTTGTCAATTGGGCAAATGCCACTGGAGAGCGGGAGTCTCTCACACAATAAACTGACATGCAACATAATCTTAATGCGGATGTAACACGATTGTAGTATTGATTAAATAATTTTGCGGCAAAAATCAAATTTAACAATATAATAATAAAGAAATGGAAAAAGAAAAGGACATGAAGGGCGCATACGTGGAGCGCGACCTGAGCTGGATGTACTTCAACCACCGCATACTGCAGGAGGCTGAGAAAAAGAGCGTGCCGATATTGGAGCGGATGGCGTTCTTGGGTATCTATTCGAATAATCTCGACGAGTTCTTCCGCGTGAGAATGGCGTCGCTCAACCGCATCGCACTGTCGAAGGACAAGAATATAAAGCAAGACCGCGAAAGGGCGAAGAAAACCATCAAGGACATCAACCACCTGAACGCCTGCTACAACAAGGAGTTTGAAAAGGCGGTTGACAACATAACCGAAGAATTAGCGAAACAGGGCATCAAACTGCTACACGAGACAGACCTCAACGAGGAGCAGCAACTCTTCATCCGCCGCCTGTACTTGGAGAAGCTCAACGGCAGCACCAACCCTATATGGCTCTCGCAGGTGAAGGAGATAGGCGCCACGGGCGACGACGGCATATTCCTCGCCGTGAAACGTATGGTGTGGATTGAGGACAAGAAGAAACCGAAGGTTGACTATGCACTGATAGCCATGCCCGACAAGGAGTTGGGACGATTCGTGCGACTGCCCCAAAGCGACGGCATGGAGAACATCATGTATCTCGACGATGTAATCAGATATTGTCTGCCGATGATATTCATCGGTGCGGGCAAGGCCACCTACGAGGCATACTCGTTCAAGTTTACAAAGGATGCCGAGATGGACATCGAGAACGACCTCAACAGCGGTGTGATGCAGAAGGTGGCAAAGGGCGTGAAGAGCCGCAAGAGCGGTGAGCCTATACGCGTGATTTACGACGAGAAGATGCCGAAGGAACTGCTCAAGCGCATAATGTCGAGACTGAACATCGATGCCCTCGACACTATCGTCAGCGGTGGCAGATACCAGAACCACAAGGACCTCATGGGATTCCCCGACTGCGGCAGACAGGACCTGAAATACGCCAAGTGGACACCCATACTGAAACCGGAACTTGAGATTGAGCAAAGCATTCTCGACACCATAAGGCAGAAGGACCGATTCATCCACGTGCCATATCATTCGTTCAACAGTTTTATACGCGTGTTGCGAGAGGCAGCTCTGAGTCCCGATGTCAAGGCGATAAACGTGACGCTCTACCGACTTGCCAAGGCATCCAAGGTGGTAAAGGCTCTTATATGCGCTGCCCGCAACGGCAAGAAGGTGACAGTGGTGATAGAGTTGCTCGCCCTCTTCGACGAGGAAAGCAACATCAAGTGGAGCAAGCGACTGCAAAAGGCAGGAGTGGAAGTGGTGTTCGGCGTGGAAGGTCTGAAGATTCACTCCAAACTTGTGTATATATCCTGCAAGAGCGGCGACATTGCCTGCATCGGTACGGGTAATCTGCATGAGGGCAACGCCAAGGTATATACCGACTATATGATGATGACCGCAAGGCCACAGATAGTGCGCGAGGTGAAGAAGGTGTTCGAGTTTATCAACAAGCCGTTCAAACCCGTGAAGTTCCGTGAGTTGCTTGTCTCACAAATGTTCCACGAGAGCAGCAAGAAGAGCAAGAGCAACGTGCTGCCTGTGAGAAACCTTTAACAGATACACGACGAGATAAAACCGCGGACTGTGGCGGAGCGAATCTCAAAATACGGATTGAAACCCGACCGTGCCGATGTCATCATCCCAGCCGCCGAGATATTCCTCAATGTGGCTCAGGCGCTCAACTGCACTGAGATTCATGTGCCGAATATCTCACTCGCCGACGGAATTATTGATTCTATGGTAATTAGAAATTCCTAATTGATAGATTGAAAGGCCGAAGTCTTCAATGGCGGCATAGAGTCGCTCGAGGATTTCGTCCTTTTGGTTTTCCCATGTCTTCCATTCTTTTTCTTTCAAGAAGAAATAGAACTCCACGGGAAGGCCTTGCTGGGTGGATTCGAGTTGGCGCACCATGTGGGTCATCTCGCTGTTGACGAGAGGGTGCGAGGCAAGGTAGCCATCCGCCCAGTGGCGGAAGAGGGTGAGGTTGACGGCTTGGGGCCGGGCAGCGAAACTGCCCGGAACGGTGGCTTCTTTTTTGGTGGCTTCTTTCTCGGTGAGGTAGTGGCGGGAGATGAGGGTTTGGCGTAATTCGGGGGTGACGAGGCTTATGCTGTGGAAGTCGATATATATGCGGCGCATCACCCGTCGTCCATTGCCCTCCTGCATCGGTTTCCAGTTTTGGAAGGAGTCATCGACGAGGGTCTGTGGAGTGATGGTGACGATGGTGTTGTCGAAGTTGCGCACCTTCACGGTGGTGAGCGTTATCTCCTCCACAGTTCCGTTCACTCCAGCCTTCTCCACCGTTATCCAGTCGCCCTTGTGCAGCATGTCGTTGCTTGTGAGTCGTATGCCGGCTACAAGACCAGAGATGGTGTCCTTGAACACAAGCATGAGTATTGCCGATGTGGCACCAAGTCCAGCGAGCAGGGTGAGCGGGTTGCGATTGATAACAATCGACACAATCACAATCACCGAGAGGAACACCACCACAATCTTGAGCACTCCGCAGAAGGTGTGGAGATACTGATGATGTGCCGATTGGGCATCGGAGTTGAGCATCTTCAGCGAGTTGATTATCTCAATGGCGAGTCGGGTTGACATAATGGTGATATATATGCCAGTGAGTCGTTCGAGCAACTCCATGATGTCGGGCATTCTCACGAATATATTGGGGATGAACATCGACACCACTATTGCTGGCACGATGAGACATGCCTTACGCATTGTGCCCCCGTTGAGCAGCACGTCGTCCCATTCCACGTCCGTCTTCTCGGTTATCTTCAACGTGACGGGCACTACTAATTTATGGCATATCACAAAGGAGAGCCACGAGAGCAGCAGGGTGAATGTCACTAACAGGGCATCGGTGATATAAACCGCACCGGAAGCGGTGGCTCCCATCGATAGAACCATATTTTCTGTCCAAAGTCTTATATCTTCTGTCATCACTAATACTTTTTTTGCAAAGGTATGATAAAATATAGTATTATCCAAGATTTTATCAGATTTTAACTTCTAAAATGAGGCAGAATCACAGAAATGTTTTATCTTTGCACGAAAATATTGACAATCAAAACAATTTATTAACATGACAAATTGGAAATAGTATGGAACTAAAAAACTCATTATTGACTCTTGCCGTATGTGCATCTTTGTCAGCTACGGCACAGACGGCACCCCAACTTAATGCCAACAACATCGACCAAGTGCTCAAGGCAATGACCCTTGAGGAGAAGGCCACATTGCTTGTGGGAGCCACAAATCAGAGCGACGCCGGAAGCGGAGCAATGGTGGGACAGACAAAGAAACTCGTGCCGGGAGCTGCCGGAGTGACTGCCGCAATTCCGCGCCTTGGCATTCCGATGCTCGTGCTTGCCGACGGACCCGCAGGAGTGCGTATCGACCCCCTGCGCGAGGGCGACAACAATACCTATTATGCCACGGGATTTCCCGTGGGTTCAACACTCGCCTCCACATGGAACACCCAACTCGTTGAGCAGGTGGGACGAGCCATCGGTAATGAGACACGCGAATATGGTGTGGATGTAATCCTCGGTCCTGGAGTCAATCTCCACCGCAATCCCCTTTGCGGACGCAACTTTGAGTATTACTCAGAAGACCCACTGCTCACGGGTCGCATTGCTGCCGCATATATCTGCGGTGTGCAGAGCGAGGGCGTGGGAACGAGCATCAAGCACTTTGCCGTCAACTCGCAGGAGACCGACCGCACGCGTGTCGATGAGAGATTGTCAAAGCGTGCGCTTCGCGAACTTTATCTGCGTGGATTTGAGATTGCAATACGCGAGAGCGACCCATGGACGGTGATGTCGTCATACAACAAAATCAACGGAGAGTTTGCACAGGAGAGTTATTCACTGCTCACCGACATCCTGCGCACTGACTGGGGATTCAAGGGAATGGTTATGACCGACTGGACAGGCCTGCGCAATACCGCTGCACAGGTGCATGCCGGCAACGACTTGATGGAACCGGGATACGACTCGCAGATTGAGGATATCATCAAGAGCGTGAAGTCGGGCAAACTGAAGGAGAGCGATATGGACATCTGTGTGCGTCGTATTCTCGAATTGTGTGTTCGCTCGCCGAAGATGAACGGAGTGGCATTCACCAACAAGCCCGACCTCAAGGCCCATGCACAGGTTACGCGTCAGTCGGCTGCCGAGGGTATGGTGCTGCTTAAGAACAATGGTGTGCTGCCCATGCATAATATAAATAAGGTGGCTCTCTTCGGAGTCAACTCCTATGATTTCCTGCATTGCGGTTGCGGTTCGGGTAATGTCAATGTGCCCTATGTCATCGACATGGTTCAGGGACTGAAGAATGCAGGCATATCCACCACCAAGACCCTCACCGAGATATATCAGAAATACGTAGAATATGCACGAGTGAAATTCGAAGCCGACAGAGAGACAACCAAGTGGTTCCAGATGCCGATGTTCGGTAAGGTGAAGCTTCCCGAGATTGAGCTTTCGCAACGTTGCATCAACGAGACTTGTCCCGAGGCCGATGCCGCCATCATCACTATCGGACGTCAGGCAGGCGAGGGAATGGATAGGGACATCAAGAGCGAATTCAATATCACCGACGAGGAGCGCGACATGATATTCCGCGTTAGCGATGCCTTCCGCTTGGCAGGCAAACCGGTGATTGTCATTCTCAATTCAGGATCAGTGGTCGAGACAGTGTCTTGGCGCGACCGAGTGGATGCCATTCTTATGGCATGGCAACCGGGAGAGGAAGGTGGCAATACAGTGGCTGACATACTCACCGGCAAGGTGTGTCCTTCGGGCAAACTCACTATGACATGGCCTATAACAGCTTCCGATCATCCATCCACAGCCAATTTCCCACAGGACGAGCTCTCGCTCTATTCTTATCGTGAGATGAAGGGATGGGGAGCACCGATGAAGGGATTTGACTTCACCAACCACGACGAGGATATCTACGTGGGTTATCGCTATTTCGACACCTTCGGCAAGACTGTGGCTTATCCCTTCGGATATGGTTTGAGCTATACTACCTTTGAATACGGTAAACCGGTTGTGAAGGTGAATGGAAATAAAGTAGAGGTGACGGTGAGTGTGAAGAACACTGGCGATGTCGAGGGTAAGGAAGCTGTTCAGGTGTATGTGGCGGCTCCTAAATCATCGCTTGAGGTGCCTGCCAAGGAGTTGAAGTCGTTTGCCAAGACACGCTCACTGAAGCCAGGTGAGAGCCAGACGCTGAAGATGACTATCCCCGTGCGCGACCTTGCCTCTTATGACGAGCAGAACAGTCAGTGGCTTGCTCCTGCCGGTACATACACCTTCCATGTGGCAGCCAACATCGCCGACATCCGCGGCACTGCCAAGGCAAATATCAAGGAATACACTGAGAAGACCACCAACGTACTTGCCCCCAAGCAATCGCTGAATCTTCTCAAGCAAAAGTAATGTTCAGTGGACGGGCACTTTTCAAGTGCTCAGTCAGTTCCTCCATCGGGGGATAATACACCCTCAGGGCGGATGACGCGGGGAAGCGGTTGAAGTAGGCATCTTTGCAGATGTATAGTTTCACTTCATCCACTTCTCCGCTTTTCATTACACCATAATAATATTTCGCGATACTGCTCTTCGTCCGCGGCAGTACCTTCACACCAATCCTTCCGTTTTTCATGCTCACCACAGCCACCACATGCCATTTCTCGCCCTTGTCAGCAGCCTTCTGTCTCTGCTCGGTTGTCATTTTGTGAGAAATGGTGATGTGCCTGCCGTATTTGCTGTTGATGTCATTCATCATTTGTCGGAAGAGGATGCCGTGAGCTGACGAGTCGTTCATATGGTTTACGGCAATATAATAATGTATCATCTCGTGAATGATGATATCCTCGATTTCGTTCTCAGGAAGGTCGAGACACTTGCTGATTTTCAGTTTGAAGTCATACAGCACTGTCTTCCCCAGCCAGTTTCTCTTTCTCATGAACGTGCAAGCACCGAGGAATGTCCTCGCATTGCTCATGCATATAGGCAATAGGGGGAGTTTGCCGCCGAAAATCAGGCGGTTAAACTCCCCGAATTTATCCTTCACGTATTCGTGTGTAGCAATCATTTTATTTTTAATCCTTGAGCGAATAAGTGACAGTGGTCACCACGCGTACCTTCTTGATATAAGGAGTGTTCTGGTCGCGGTCTTCTATCGAGAACTGCCCCTGGTCGGCCTTGGTGATTTTGCTTAGTTTGCTACTGCTGTTCTCGGCAAACTGCTTGGCGGTGATTTCGGCGTTCTTGATAGCCTCCTGCATCATCTCGGGTTTCATCTTTTGGAACGAAACATATTCGTAGGTGGTGCGGTTGTCCCATCCGCCATCTACCACTGCCACTCCTTGCTTGAGCAGTTCGCCCTGGCGAGCCATGATGCTGCGCACGAGTTTCACGTTGTGCGAGGTGACGGTGATGATGGATGTGATGTTGTATCTGAAGGCACGCACGTTGTTGTTGTATTGATCGGCATTGAGGTCGATCACAACAGGTGCGTTCACACTGATTTCCTCGTCCTTGATACCGTGGCTCTTGAGGAATGCCTTCACCTTGGCTGTGGTGCCGTTGATACGCTGATAGAGTTCGGGCAAGTCGTTGCCTAATTCCTTTGTCGGTATAGGCCATGTCACCTTGTCGGCCTCCACCTCTTTTTCGGCAAGTCCTTTCACCGTCACTACCCTATCCTTGTTGACGAAATCGTCGATACCATCATTGATACACATTCCGAGGAATGCAATGCCGGCAGCGATAACAGCTGCCTGTGCGAATCTTGAGTTAATGTCCATAATCTGATAATATTAAGTTATATGGCACTATTGCCGCTGCAAAATTACGACATTCTCCCGACAAATGCAAGCTTTTATAGTAAAATAACATAACTCCGCAAAGGTTTACGCAATATATGTGTTAATATATCTTTATAAATATGCACACTTCGGAGAAAAATGTGTAATTTTGCACCCGAATTCATAAAATAGGTATTATGACACACAATTTATTAAAAGGTAAGCGTGGTATTATCTTCGGAGCTTTGAACGAAGATTCTATCGCATGGAAAGTGGCCGTGAAGGCCGTAGAAGAAGGTGCAACAATCACATTGAGCAACACTCCCATGGCTTTGCGCATGGGCGAGCTTGACGGTTTGAGCAAGCAACTTAATGCACCGGTTATCCCCGCTGACGCAACAAGCGTCGAGGATTTGGAGAAGGTATTCAGTGAATCAGTCAAACTGCTTGGAGGCAAGATCGACTTCGTGCTCCATTCTATCGGTATGAGTCCTAACGTGCGTAAGCATCGCACATACGACGATCTCGACTACAACTTCTTGCAGAAGACTCTCGACATCTCTGCCATCTCATTCCACAAGATGCTTCAGGTGGCTAAGAAGCAGGATGCCATCGCCGAATACGGTTCGGTGGTAGCCCTTACATACGTGGCTTCGCAGCGTACTTTCTTCGGCTACAACGA
>CALZYS010000091.1 GCA_945830345.1 uncultured Prevotella sp. | reverse complement strand
TAGCTGACTGGTATATACACCCTTGCTTTTTTTATATCTTTGTCCGGTTGGAGACAGGTATGGGACGGGGGCTTACTAATTATATCTTCCTTGGCAGTAAGAATAATAACCTTAGTGCCGCAGGGTTATTAATCTTATCAGCAATGATATATAAGGTCATCGGAGAAATAGCGAAGCACTCGGATCAACCAAGCCGTTCTCAATCTTAGAGATATAGGATTTGTTGGTTCCAATCTGCTTTGCAAGAGCCTCCTGAGTTATCTTTTCTTGCTTGCGCGCCTCCAATAATATTTGTCCTATACAATATGCCTCAGCTTCACGATTAAAATTCTCACGTTCCTCAGTGCCAAGCTTACCAAATTGGGCATCCATGATTTCATCAAAACTGTGAAGATTACTGTTTGTCTGCATAATACTGATTCTTTAAGTTTATTGCTATTTTTCGTTGAGTGGCAAGATCTAACGACTTGTAGAAGTCTATGAAATATACTTTCTCATAATTGCGCTGCATAATTGCCAATGAGAAATTGTCCATTGCATAAGACATTGCCTTGGAGCCGAGAGACTCTCTCGACATCGAAGGCAATAACACGTTGAAGATATGAAGATAATCTTCAACGTTGTTGTTCTCTACTTTTAGGGGCCAGTCTTCAGGAAGTGTCTCTCCTAATCCGGGGCAGTTATTGATGATGTTGGGCAGTCCTGCCATTGATGCCTCTATCGCCACTATGCTCAGTCCCTCAAACTCCGAAGGCATGAACATATAATCAAAAGATGAGAGATATGACGACAAACCGAATAACGGGGGATTTATGCTCACGTTCTTCTGTCCGGCTAATCGACTGTGGATGAGTTCTGACAATGAGCCATCGCCGAATATGTGGAAATGATACCTTTCGCCATCCTTCATTCCCTGCAACACCTCAACAAGGGTGGATATTCCCTTCTGACGCTCAAAGCGTCCGGCAAAGATTACGTTTATCTTTCCTTCTACAAGATGTTGATAAGGCTTGGTTTCTGTCTTCCATACCCCATTATATATAATAGGTGCATCTTCGCCAAAGCGATTAAAATAAGACTGCCTCACCGACTGCGATATGGCGATATTGCTCTTATGCGATATAAAGAACCGCTCGCAGATATTGCCTATTCTCCCCTGCCCTGTCCACAGGACATTGTTATGTATAGTCCTCACCACCTTGCATCGGCGTGCAATGAAGGGAAACATCTTCATTGCCGCAACAATACACATGTCAGGACCTTCGGTATGAGTATGGACTACATCGGGATGCCAGCGCAACCATATATACAGGAATCTCAGGGGAAACAGTAAGGCATTGACACGCTCGAAGACAAAATGCCATCTTATATCCGGCATCCATGACCTATGGCATGCCACTCCCGCCTCCCTCATCTCAGCAATAAACCGTTGCGTATATTCAGAACGTCCCCTCATCGTCTCCACGAGATGATACTCCACGTCCTTACTGCCCGATTTTGCGATACTGGCAGCCACCTTCTCTGCTCCTCCCATATCGAAATGGGATATGAAATGAAAGACCAACATTTGAATTAAAAATTAAGAATTAATTTTGGGGAGTTAAAGGAGTTTAACTCCTTGAAACCCTTGAAACCCTTGAACTCCTTTTTACAACCTCCGCCACTTCTCGGGCGCATATCTCGACATTAAACTTCCTCTGAGCCAACGCCCTTGCATTGCGCCCCATCTCGGCGGCTTTATCGGGATGCTCGGCGATGTATCTTATGGCGGATATCCATCCTTGGATGTCTCCGTAATCCACGAGTATTCCGCAGCCTTCCTTTTCTATGTCCATGGGCAGATGGGGATTGCGACTGCATATCATCGGCACTCCAAGACCTAATGCCTCTACTACTGTTGTCAAGCCTACAGTGTATTTCGTTTCCAGGCAACAGATGCAGACGCATTGCGCACGATATACCAACAGACAGAAGTCACTGTGCTTATATCCCGAAGTGAAATGCACCTTCACATTATCCCGTATATCCATTGCGGCAAACATCGCCTCGTAGTCGATGCCACAGTTGCGCTTGTTGAGATAGATTTCTATAGGAGCACCTGTGGCGTTGAATGCTTCCACGAGGGTCTTCATGTCCCTCATCTCGCGTCCTGTGG
The DNA here is from genome assembly GCA_945830345.1 of uncultured Prevotella sp. Lineage (GTDB taxonomy): Bacteria > Bacteroidota > Bacteroidia > Bacteroidales > Bacteroidaceae > Prevotella. The sequence goes on along the minus strand of CALZYS010000091.1, from coordinate 6,017 downwards.
AGATAAATCCTCCGTGCTTCACGTTGTCTTTATTAGAGGCAATAACGCTCTCTTTCTCCGAGGCAATCACCCTGTCGTAATACTCGATGTCAGGTCCCCAATGCCCGAGGTGCATCCTCTCCGGCACTGCCTTAGATGTCTTCAGCGACTCGTCGATGAGATCCTGAGAGAAGAAAAACATGTCGTCCATTCCCTTATAGAACAATCTTCCGAGCACTTCGCGCCACTTCTTCGACGAGCGCACTATCGGTTGGTGATGCCACAGGATTATCGGATGTCGATACAGCCCCAGGGCATGAAGGAAGATGATAATTTCCAATCCGCGATAGTGAGTGGCATATAAGGCGTCATACTTCTCGCGACACGTCAGAATCCTGTATGCCGTATAGAGCATCAGCGGCAGACGCTTCACCCCGAACTCCTTGAACTTGTGCGGGATGATTTCAATGCCATGGCGCTCGAGATGTGTAGCCCCATACAACAAATGTCCAGGGAATGAACCTTTGCGCCATTCCCTGAACATAAATTGGATGTTTTCGGTATGATAGAAATATACCTTTGTCATATTCTTAATCCTGCGGCAGCATGAGAATCTCAGCCCTGTTGCCCGACTTGAGGATTTCACCTACTATAGTGGCGATGGTCTCAGGAGTCTGTGCATCCACCACGGTGTCGTAGTTGGTGTCCATGTCGATACCGTAGTTGGTGTAGAGGTTGAGTACCTGCAGCCAGTAGTTGTTAGTCTTTCTCTTGTCGGAGATATTCTTGTGCAAGTATTCCTTCACCTTCTGCAGCTTGTCGGCATCCACGGTCTTTGACATGCCGTTGATTTCCTTGCGCATGATGTCGAACACCTGCTCTGCCATCTCGGGCTTCAGCGGACAGTATGCCAAGATACGTGTTATCTCCTCGAAATCGTTCTTTGAAGTCTGTGCCACTGCACCGCAGCTATATGCGGCTCCGGCATCCTCGCGTATGCTCTTGAGGTAAATCATGCTGAGAATCTGTCCTGCAATATTGGCACGAATTGAGTTCTCCAATGTATAAGGCAACTTGTCGGTGTACCACACCACGATTGAGTTGGCCTGCGGAGTCTCCATCTTGCGCTTGAAGTGGTTGATGGCCTCACCCTTGAAGTTGGTGACGATGTTCTTGCCCTTGACAATCTTCTTCTGTGAGGGCAGAGAAGCGATATACTGCTCGATGAGCGGACGGATGGTGGCCTCGTCGTAGTTACCCACGATGGTGAACGTGAAGGCAGCGGCATTGGCAGTCTGCTCCTTGGCTATCTGCAGTATGCGGTCGTAGCTGATGTTCTTGAGGTCGGCGAGCTTCAGCTCCATGTCATAAGGATTGTGAGCCGAGATGGTGGCAGACACTGAGTCGTTGAATGCAGCTTCGGGCGATACCTCGCGGTTGCGCAGTTCGGTCTCCATACTACTCATCACGCTTGCAAACGATTTCTCGTCCTTCTTAATATTGGTGAAGTAGAGGTGAACGAGCTGGAGCATGGTCTCCACGTCCTTCGGAGTTGAACTACCAGTAACGTTCACGCGTGTTCTTGACACGTCGATAGATGCGCCGGCAATCTTTCCTGCGAGAGCCTTCTGCAACTCAGTGTTGGAGAAGTTGCCGAGTCCCGAAGCCTCCATTGCATTTCCGAATACCTTGAAGTTGGTGTAGTCTTCCTTGCCGTAGAGCGATGCACCTCCAAAGCCCTCACCGCTCAGCAGCACCTGGTCTTGCTTGAGGTCGGTCTTCTTCAGTATCACCTTTGCTCCGTTGGAGAGCTGCAGTTCGGTATATCCTAACTTGTCGTTCTTTATTTCCTTCTTGATAGAACCCTTCTTGGGCAGTGTTGTCATGATAGGCTCGTCCTTCACGTTATCCACGTATGCCTCGAGTTTCTCAGCCCTCACGTCGTTGACAGCCTTGAGCAGGCTCTCCTTGGTGGGATAAACCTTGCCTTCCTTCTCGTTGTTGAAGTTGAGAATCACCACGTTGGAGTCGTTCTTCTGTGCCAACTGGCCGAGCAACTGGTTGATAGCCTCCACGGGGATGCTGGGCACTACCTGCTTCATTACCTGATAGTAGTCGTCAAGAGAAGGGATAGGCTCCTTGTCGAGGAAGTGATTCTTGTACTCGTTAACAAACTGCGAGTTATATCTCTTGTCCTTGTTGCTGTACATCTTGTCGAGCTTGCTCATATAGTCCTGCACGTAGCGCTTGTACTCAGTGGGAGTAATGCCAAACTGGGCAGCACGAAGCACCTCACGATACACTGCCGCAAGAGACTCCTCGATGGTCTTGCCTTCCTTTGGAACAGCCACAAAACCGATGGCGTCCTTTGTCTTGGCAAAGATAAAGTTGCCGTATTCCATCTGACCGCTCACATACGGACAGGCGGGATCCTGCATATATTCGGCGAGACGTGTGTTCACTGTTCCCACGGCAGCAGCCTTCACATAGTCAATGATGAGATACTGCATAGAGGTCTTAATCTCGTCGGGGATGGGGGCGCACTTGATAAACATCTCAGCGAAGCTGACAGTCTGCTCCTTGTCCTTGTCAACAACCACGATAGGCTCTGCATTGTCGGGCACAGCCTCTGCCACAACGGGAGCGGGATTCTCGGGCATCTTGATTGAGCCGAACATATCCTTAATCTTCTGCTCAACATAATCCACGTCGATGTCACCAACAACGATGATTCCCTGGTTGTCAGGACGATACCACTTCTCGTAGTAGTCGCGCAGCACCTGATACTTGAAGTTGTCGATTACTGACATCAGACCGATGGGGAATCTCACTCCGTACTTGCTTCCGGGATAGATAGTGGGCAGGTTGCGCTCGAACATGCGCGATGATGCACTTGTTCTCATTCTCCACTCCTCGTGGATAACGCCGCGCTCCTTGTCAATCTCCTTAGGGTCGAGAGTCAAACCGTCAGCCCAATCGTGAAGGATAAGCAGACAGGAGTCAACCACGTTCTTGTCGTTAGAAGGCACATTACTTATATTATATACCGTCTCGGCAATAGATGTATATGCGTTGAGGTCGGTACCAAACTTGATACCCTTCGACTCGCACCATCTGAGTATGCCGTCGCCGGGGAAATGCTCTGTACCATTGAAGCACATGTGCTCCAGGAAGTGGGCGAGACCTCTCTGCTCTTCTTCCTCCTGGATTGAGCCTACTTTCTGTGCGATGTAGAACTCTGCACGGTTTTCGGGCCATGCGTTGTGACGGATGTAATAGGTCAGACCATTGTCCAACTTACCGATGCGCACGTCCTTATCCACCGGGATAGGCGGCATCTGCATCTGTGCCATGGCTACCACTGCAAACAGCAGCATCACCATCGTTGAAAATACTTTTCTTGTTTTCATCTTTATTTAATTGATTAATAAACTCTATCTATAAGACGCAATATACGGCTAAAAAGCTACACGAAAGAACTATTTTTATTAATTTTTAATTCTTCATTCTTCACTCTTCATTATAATACTCAGTCCATCACGCAGGGGGAGTATCACTTTCTCCACTCTGTCGTCCTTTGCCACATAATCGTTGAAGGCACGGATGCCTTGCGTCTGATGGTCGTTGTCGTATTCGGGGTCTATCACATGTCCGTCCCATAGGGTGTTGTCGGCGAGGATTAATCCTCCTGGGCGCAGTATCTTCATCACCATTTCGTATGTCTCGATATACGTGCGCTTGTCACCGTCGATAAACGCCATGTCGAATGTCACCCCGAGTTTCGGAGCCTCGGTGATAGCATCGCCAATGATAAACTCTATCTTGTCGGAGACGGCAGAACCCTCAATCCACGGGCGGGTGAAGTCCTCCATCTCGTCATTTATCTCGAAGGTATATAGCTTTCCTCCATCGTCAAGACCCTCGGCAAGACAGATGGCACTGTATCCGCTGAACGTCCCTACCTCGAGCACATTCTTCGGCTTCACCATCTTCACCAACATCTTCAGCAGTCGTCCCTGCAAATGTCCGCTCGCCATACGTCCATGCAACGTATGTATGTTAGTGGCGCGGTAGAGGCGGTAGAGATAGTCGCCCTCAGGGGAGCTGTGCTCACGGACGTAGGTATCCAATCCACCATCCAGCCCCCCTCCGTCTCCCCCTGGGGGGAGAGTTTTAATATGCTTCATCCCTTGCCTCCTGCACTATTTGTTCCTTCCCCCGGGGAGGTTAGGTGGGGGCTTATCGCTTCCACCGCAAGCCTATAGCTATCCAGTCCGAATCCGCAGATTACTCCGAGACAGGCACAGGAGATAAATGAATGATGACGGAACTCTTCGCGCTTGTGCACATTGGATATGTGCACCTCAATCGTGGGACACTTCAGCGAGCGGATGCAGTCCTGAAGGGCAATGCTCGTGTGGGTATAGGCACCGGCGTTGAGCACTATGCCGTCGTAGGTGAATCCCACCTCCTGCAACTTGTTTATCAGCTCGCCCTCGATGTTGCTCTGATAGTAGTCAATCTGCACGTCGGGATACTGTGCGCGCAGTTCGGGAAGATATTTCTCAAACGAACTGCTACCGTAGATTCCAGGCTCCCTAACGCCCAAGAGATTGAGGTTGGGACCGTTGATTATCTGTATTTTCTTCATTTTTTCAGACTTTTGTTTCCGTTTCTCAAATAAAATATGTAATTTTGACGCGGCAAAGTTAATAAATAATTCAATAATGACAAAGAAAACGGACGTAAATATTGTAAAAGGCTACGCAAGATACCTCAAATTGGAGAGAAATCTTGCGAAAAACACCCTCGATGCCTATCTCAACGACCTGCGCAAGTTGCTCAGTTACATCGAAGACAACAACCTCGATCCACAGACATTGGGATTAGAAGACCTGGAGCATTTCTCAGCTACATTGCACGACATCGGCATACAACCTGTGTCGCAATGCCGCATACTGAGCGGTGTGCGCTCCTTCTTTCGTTATCTACAACTCGACGGTTATCGCGACGACGACCCTACCGAACTGCTTGAGTCGCCACAAATGGGTACTCACCTGCCCGAGGTGTTATCTACAGAAGAGGTTGATAGACTTGAATCTGCCATAGACCTGTCTAAATGGGAGGGACAGCGCAACAAAGCCATCATAGAGGTGCTGTTCTCATGCGGACTGCGAGTGAGCGAACTGGTAAACCTGAAAATCTCGGAAATCTTCTTCGACGAAGAATTCATTAGGGTAATCGGCAAGGGCTCAAAGGAAAGGCTCGTCCCCATATCCGAGAAAGCCATCAAGGAAATAAGACTTTGGTTTATCGACCGCAACCTCATGAAGATCAAAAAGGGCGAAGAGGACTATGTGTTCCTCAACCGCCGAGGAGCACGCCTCACCCGCACCATGATACTCATCATGATAAAACGTCTCGCCGCAGAAGCCGGCATACAGAAAACCATCAGTCCCCACACATTGCGCCACTCCTTTGCCACGGCATTGCTCGAGGGAGGTGCCGACCTGCGCGTCATACAGGCTCTGCTCGGACACGAAAGCATAGGCACCACCGAGATATACACTCATATCGACACTACCACTCTCCGACAGGAGATTCTAGAGCATCATCCCCGCAACATCATGCAAAAATCAAGAAAAAACACCGACTAAGGTGATTTTTATCACCAAAAGCATTGCAAATTGCAGGATTTTGAGTAATTTTGCAGCGGAAATAAAAAATACAAATATGCAAGAAACAAGACAGAACAAGATTGCACGCCTCCTTCAGAAGGAGCTTAGCGTGATATTCCAGCAGCAGACAAGGGCTATGCACGGAGTGATGGTGTCGGTGACAAGGACAAAAATTTCTCCCGACCTCAGTATCTGCACTGCCTATCTCAGCGTGTTCCCAAGCGAGAAGGCTGAGGAAATCCTAAAGAACATCAAGGGCAACGAGAAGACCATCCGCTACGACCTTGGACAGAGAGTGCGCTTCCAGTTGCGCATCATACCCGAACTGCGCTTCTTCATCGATGACTCGCTCGACTATAT
>CALZYS010000090.1 GCA_945830345.1 uncultured Prevotella sp. | reverse complement strand
AGAAGACCGAGCCACAGCTGCCTACATTCCCGAATCTCACCACCGACATGTTCACGACCGAGATTAATGGTGTGACATACGTTGGCAACCAGATGACATATATCATCAACGACGAGACACCTTACGACTGGATGTGGTGGAACGGATCGCCTTCAGTGAACAAGTGGGAGAGCGTTACCAATGGTGACTACACCACCAACTGGGCACCCGCATGCGACGACGAGATTGGTGACTTCGAGCTCATTATCTCACGCGCTTCCGACGGTTCATACAACTACGAGTGTGGCGAGAAATCGGGTAAGGTGACCATCGCCGACGGCAAACTCATCTTCGACGACGAGATTACCATCCTCACTGCAAGCAACGACACACGTACAGTGACCGTCACAGGCAAGGAGTTCACTGTCCTCGCTTGCGAACCGGGCGAATCGATGACTATCGGTGTGCCTTCATCAAAGGACGAGAACGGCAACGTGGATTCTTATCTCTGTGCAACTCTCAACTTCAAGAAGATTGAGACAGGAGCAAGCGGTCCTACCGTAGTGCCTCTCAACACCAACTATGGCGACGAGGGTATCAGCTGGACAGAGAATGGTTGCGTGCGCCTCGGCTTCCACCACTACGGCGAAGGCGGTAAGGGTATCTTCAAGGATGCTGCCAGCGTGAAGCTCAAGAAGAACCAGGCCATTAAGGTGACCTTCAAGCTCAAGCCCGGTGTCATCACTTGGAGCAAGACTCCTAAGTGTGCCCTCATCGACAATAACATCAAGAAAACATGGGAGCCAGGATGCTTCGACCTCGAAGATGCTGTAACCGTGAATGTTGACGGTGAGACAACTGTCACACTGACAAACAACACTGGTGCAACACAGAAGTTTACCGACACTTGTCTCGACCTGTCTATTCAGTTCGACGGCTTTGGCGAAGGCGACTATGCCGACATGTTCGAGAGCGTGACATGCGTAATCGAGTAGTCTCGGTAGGTAAGAATTAAATAATCAAAATTCTTAAACAACTACAACAATGAAGAATAAAATATTATATAGCATTATGGCGTTCGTCCTTGGCTTCTGCTTTACGGCTTGTAGCGACGACGTTGACTATGGGGTAAACACTACTCCGCTGCTGAAGGACGGTTCGGTTGTCACCGGTTCTGCCGATGTCACCTCCACTTCAGCCACAATGCACGGAACCGTGGCAGGACTCGACGGTCAGGCTGCAAGTGCCTATGTCACCGGTTTCTATTATGGCGCATCTCAGGACAATCTCTCCGAGCGAGTGTTGGCTAACAGTGCATCTGAGTTCAGTGCCACTGTATCTGGAATGCCGGGTACAGTATATTACTATCAGGCTTTCGTCACTCTTCAGGGCAAGGTGACATACAAGGGAGAGGTGAGCAGTCTCGTTCTCACCGACACCAAGGCTGTCACAGGCGACTATAAGGACTTGACCGCCAACAGTGTTAAGCTTGTCGGACAGATTAACAATATCCCTGACAACGCTGAGAGTGGTATCGTTCTTTCAGGTATTGGTGGCGATGAACGTGTTCGTGCCGGTGTGCGCATTTCCAGTGAGCTGTTGGCGAACTTCGAGGTAGAGGCTCTTGGTCTCGTTCCTGCCACAACTTATTATTATGCGGCATACGTTGACCTCGGTCTTGGTGTGGTTTATGGCGACACCAAGGAGTTCACCACTCCCGCCAAGGAATTCGATGTTGACAACGACCTCGTTGACCTCGGACTCTCAACCAAGTGGGCTAAGTGCAACATTGGTGCCTCGTCTGAGACAGAGCTCGGTGCCCTCGTTGGCTTTGGCGATCTCACTGGTTATAACACAAGCATCAATCCCGAGGATTATGCTTCGGGCAATATCTATAAGACAACTCAGGACATTGCCAACAGAGTGAGTGGTGGTGCATGTACCATCCCTACAATTGCCGAATACGAGGAACTCTTCCGCTGCTGCAAGGTGGAGTGGATGGAGAAAGAAGGTGTGGCTGGTTATCAGTTCACTGGTCCTAACGGCAATTCAATCTTCATGCCCGCAGCCGGTTCGCGCATTCAAGGCAATACAGTGGGTGCAGGTCAGAATGGACAGTATCTTTCAGGTTCCGTCAACCCCTCTGACTCACGTTTTGCCATGAGCTATTATTTCAATGCCGGTACTACATCCCGTAATACCACACCTGTATATCAGGCACTTTCTGTGCGTCCTGTATCAGTGGCCAAGAACGTTCCGTTCGACAAGGCTCTCTTCACTACCAAGTGGTATCTTGACAATGGTCAGGATGGCAAGCAACATGTGTTTGAAGGTCCGTTCACCCAGTATGGAGTGACCGATAACTGGAATACCATCAGCAACAACTATCCCAACCTTGAGCAGAGCATTCACTGGGAGATGGGCGTTGGCAATGGCTGGATTGGCTATACATACGGCAAGGACTATGGTTATATGGAATTTGTCGAGGATGGTACTTTCAAGGTGCATCGCATTGCCGAAGATGGCACTGTGACCGACGAGGAAGGCACTTGGAGTCTTGACCTTGACAACAAGACAGTGACCGTTGACATCGATGTTATCGCCGCCAATACTTGGTTGCCCAACAAGAAGGGCACTTTGAAGATTTTGACCATGACAACTGACGGTATTCAGATTGCCCTTGATGCTGGTGACGGAACTTATGCTTATGCCCTCAACTATTATAGTGAAGCCAAGCGTTTGGAACTCGTGAAGGTGATGTGATGGCACCTCTCGCGTTCTCAAAGAGCATGAAGGTTGACTTGACATTCAAGAGCTTGTACAAGACTCCACAATGGTAATTAATAATTAAAAATTAAGAATTAAGATAATATGAAAAAGATATCATTATTCCTAATGCTCTTTGCCATGGGTGCTATGATGTTGTCGGCATGTAGCGACGACAGTAATCCCAATCCATTGGCAGAAAGCAATGGTACTCTCAACATCTCCACCACCGAACTCTTGTTCGGGGTGGACGGTGGTGAGGCCACATTCTCAGTAGAGGGCGGTACGGCATTCGTGCGTAGCGAAGCTGACTGGCTCACAGTGTCTCGTGTTTCGGGCGACAAGAAGTCGTCGTCCTTCTCTGTGTTGTGTGATAAGAACACTGGCGAGGAGCGCCAAGGCACTATCCTTGCCAATCTCGATGGTGCTTTCGCCCGCATCTCTGTGACACAGTTGGGCAAGATTATCAAGCCCGAGGAGTCATACACATTCCGCACTGCCAAGGAGTTAGCCAAGGACATGTATCCCGGTTGGAACCTTGGCAACACCATGGAGGCCACAGGAGATGGTCTCGCAGCCGAGACCTCATGGCAGAAGACCAAGACCACACAGGAGGTTATCGACTATGTCAAGTCGCAGGGCTTCAAGTCGGTGCGTATTCCTTGCTCATGGTATATCCACAGCAACAACGGCAAAATCGATGCCGAGTGGATGGCTCGCGTGAAGGAGGTTGTTGACTACTGTATCAACGCTGGACTCTATGTCGTACTCAACGACCACTATGATGGTGGATGGATTGAGGTTGAGGGCTTCACCATGAGCACCGACAAATACGTGAAGGTGGATGATGCCAGAATAGAGGAGAAATCCACAATGCTCAAGACACTGTGGACACAGATAGCCAATGCCTTCCAGAACTACGACGAGCACCTGCTTTTTGCCGGCCTAAACGAGCCGTTCCAGAGCTACGATCTCTTCAATGGTCGTCATGAGGAACTCACTCCCGTGCTGCTCAAGTACAACCAGGCATTCGTGGATGCAGTGCGTGCCACAGGTGGCAACAATGCCAACCGCACACTTGTCGTTCAGGGACCTGCCACCAATATCGCCTCGGCTTGTGAGAGCTACTTCACCCTGCCCACCGACGTTGCCGACAAGCGAATGATGGTTGAGGTGCACTTCTACGACCCATGGGACTTCTGCCTTCTGAGTGATGATAATGCCGTATGGTTCTGGGGTGAGGGCAACAATGGCTCAGGTCATAATCCGACATACAATGGCAACGAGTCAGCCGTGAAGTCGGCGATGCAGCAACTCAACCAGAAGTTCTATGCCAACGGTGTGCCCGTAATCCTCGGTGAGTACGGTGCCCAGTGGCGCGAGATAGGCGACGAGCAGGCATTGCACGACAAGTCGGTCACCGCATGGTATAAGTCTGTCGTAGCCGAAGCCGGCAACAATGGCGTAGTGCCAATGGTATGGGACATTAATTCCCCCAACCGTGAAGGCGAGAAAGGCACTATGACCATCATCGACCGCAAAAATAAGAGTGTCTTCAATCAGCCCGCTCTCGATGGCATCACCGAGGGTGTGAAGGCAGCAACTTGGAAATAAAAACAATGTTTCGTTATCGGTAAAAAGGGTAACATTTTGGTTTGACCTCTCCGCTTTTTTACGGCGGAGAGGTTTTTTTTGTATTAAAAGGTGTAAAAGATTTGGTTATAACAAAAATGTTTTGTATCTTTGTCGGCAAAATAGATACCTAATTAAAATGATTATGAAGAGAAACAGCCAATATCTGAGGATGACATGGCTGATAGCTGCCCTGTCATTCTTTACACTAACTACCATGGCCATCAATCTCTCGGAGATGAAATTCCGACGGATTGACACTCGCAACGGCCTCTCCAACTCACAAGCCAACTGTGTGTTGAAGGATTCGCGCGGCTACGTGTGGATAGGCACCCAGTATGGACTCAACCGCTTCGACGGCTTCCGTGTTCGCTCGTTCTATTCCAAGACCTCAGCCAACAAGTCGCTCAAGTTTGATTTCTACGACGACCTCTATGAGGCTGCCGACGGAATGATCTGGATTCGCCAGGGTGTGAACTATTGTATCTTCAATCCCGACACCGAGATTTTCGACTACGATATCTCCGCATGGATGCAGAAGCGCAACATCCCCGGCAATCCCGAGTATATCCATATCGACTCGCGCAAGAATATATGGGTGAAGCCCTATGGCAACAACTTCTTCTGCTATAATCCCCGCACGGGCAAGTTGAAGCAATACATCATGGATTTCGGACGACTCGGCATCAAGGAAGGTGCAAACGTGTCGTCGATGGCCGACCTTGGCAAGAGCGTTGTGGCAATATTCAATTCGGGCGACATCATCTGCATGAACTCCGAGACGGGCAAGATTGACTGGGGCACTCACTATGTGCACAAGCAGAATCCGCAGGAGAAGGTGAACTACAAAATATGGCTCAGCCACAAGGGCGACTATTGGGTGGTGGGTCCCGACGGCAAATGGATTTTTCGTCAGGACCGCAAGAAGTGGTATAACTCCCTCGATGCCATGCTCAAGGACGACGGATTCCGTGATTTCCCCGCCGACATGGAGGTATGGGACGTGCATTTCATGGGCACCCGCGAGTTATGGCTTGCCACCGACCACAACGGACTTGTCATCTTCGACTATGAGGACAAGACCGTGAGCCAGTTCCTCAACGAGCGCGACGACCGCACTACGGTGCCCAACAATACCCTCATCCGCCTCTGTGCCACCAACGACGGCAATGTGTGGATATGCGGTTTGCAAGGTGGTGTGAGCCAGTGCACACGTACTCCCTCCATCTTCGACCACTATCAGCTTGGAGTAATCAACTGCATTGCCGAGGACCAGAAGGGCAACTACTGGCTTGGCACCAACGACAAGGGTATCATCTGTTATAATCCCAAGACACGACAACAGACCGTATATAACACCAAGAACAGCAAATTGGAGTCGGACATCATGGTATGCCTGCTCAACTCTGCCGATGGTTCGGTGTGGGCAGGCACCTATGGCGGCGGTTTGTCGCATATCGTGGATGGCATTGTCAACACCTATATGCCCACCGCGGGCGGTCTTGCCAACAGGAACATCTGGGGATTGGCTGAGGACGGCAACGGAAAGTTGTGGATAGGCACCCTCGGTTCGGGAGTGCAGAGCCTTGACCCCAAGACGGGCAAGTTCAACACATATTCTTCGCAGAACAAGAATGTGTCGAGCGACTACATATCGTCGATGCAGATGGCCGACAACGGATGGATAGTGGTTGGAACGTCGGATTTCTATTCCGTCATCGACCCTAAGATAAATAAGGTGGTCAATATGTCCATCCCGTCTGACTCGTTGCGTGGCTTCGTGCCCGCATCCTCTTCCACCCAGGTGATTATGGACAGTCGCGGACTCGTGTGGTATGCCTCGCCCTCGGGATTGTCGATCTACGACACCGAGAGCGGCAATGTGTCGCAGCTCGACGAGAAGAACGGACTCGAGAGCTCGTCCATCTGCGGAGTGATTGAAGACCGCCGAGGCAATATGTGGGTGGCTACCGAGTTCGGGCTCGCCCATATCGTTGTGAAGAAGAAGGACGGCGAGTGGGCTTACGATGTAGTCAACTACTCCCAGCAGGACGGACTGTTGCCTGGTCCTCACAACAAGCGTTCGATGTGCCTCGCCCACGACGGCACCATCCTCCTTGGCGGTGTGAGTGGCGTGGATGTCATCTCTCCCCAAATGTTGCGTAGCAATGTCAAGCGCGGTCGTCCTGTCTTTGCCGGTTTGATGCTGTTCGACAAGGAGATAGGCATCGGCACCGAGTATGATGGTCGCATCGTATTGAAGGAGTCGCTCGAGAAGTCGCGTCGCCTTGTGCTGAAGAACGGCGAGAGCCAGTTCACCATTCAGATGGGAACCAACCAGGGACTTGCCGACACCAACGTGCAGTTCACCTATCGCCTTGAGGGACTGAGCGACAACTGGATAACCACTGAGCCCAACAATCCCAATATCTCGTTCACCGGTCTGCCTTCGGGCACCTACACCCTCGTGGTCAAAATCAGTGGCGACGATGATGTCAAGGCCAAGGAGAGCCGACTGCAGATAGTGGTCGAACCGCCTTTCTATGCCACTTGGTGGGCTTATGTCCTGTATGTTCTCATCGCCTTGCTCGTGTTGCGCCTGTGGACGCATCATGAGAAGAAGAAGCTCAACTTCGAGCGCATGAAGATGCAGAAGGAAGCCGAGCGCCAGCAGTCGAACATCAAGTATGAGGTGTATTCGGGTGTCAACGAGGAGTTGCGCCAGCCCTTCGAAAAGGCGTTCGTATATCTCGAGGACATGATGAAGAACGAGGGCGACGAGCAACGCTATCAGAAGATGCACGAACTGCGCGAGACTCTCGACGGAGTGTTCATCAAGATGACCGAGCACATGGAGAACAAGGAGAAGAAGGAACTCATCGTGCCCAAGATCACCGAGACCGAGATCACCAGTGTCGATCAGCAGCTTGTAGATAAGGCTACGGCATACGTGGAGAGCAATATCTCCAATGGCGACATCACCGTGGAGACCATGAGCGAGGCTCTCAACATGTCGCGAGTGCATCTCTACAAGCGTCTCACCGCCATCACGGGTCAGACCCCGTCGGAGTTCATCCGCGACATACGCCTGCGTCATGCCGAACGCCTGTTGCGCCTGAGCCAACTGACGGTTAGCGAGATTAGCTACAAGGTGGGAATCAACAATCCCCGCTACTTCTCCAAGTACTTCAAGGATAAGTATGGAATGTTGCCATCACAGTATAAATCGCACGAAACTGACGAGAAATAACATTTTGTGCATATAGATATAACGAAAAAGTTTCCGTTTTTCGGGAGAAAAGCGTAACTTTGCAAGCAAAATTACAAATTAAGAATTTAGAATTAAAAATTTAAAGTATGAAGATTTCTAATCTACGCATGATGCTTGCATCAACAGTGCTCGCCGGAGCCGTTATGGCTCCCGTGTCGCTATGGGCAGCAGGCTATCAGAAGCAGGGCAGGAGCATCACGCTCTCTCTTCCCGCTAAACCAAAACAGGCCAAGACCGTCAGACTGACTATTGTCAGTGACAACATCATCCGCGTGGAGGCCACTCCCGAGGATGCCATCCCGCAGAAACGTAAGAGTCTTGTGGTGGTCAACCGCGAGGGCAAATATACTGCCGACGTAAAGGAGGACGACCGCACGGTGACCATCGAGACCGCCGCCCTCATCGCCAAGGTGGAGAAGCAAAGCGGCAAACTCACCTTCATCGACAAGACCACCGGCAAGGTGCTCCTGCAGGAGGCCGACGGCAGTAAGACATTCACAAAGTATGTATCCAATCAGACTGAACTCCCCGAGAACTACCACCCGACATCTCCCGACGAGGTGAATTGGGGCAAGAAGACCGACCTCAACAAACTGTCGCTTGAGGATCGCTCGGGATATTCGTGGCACGCCCTCTTCGAGAGTGATGCCGACGAGGCTTTCTACGGCTTGGGTCAGCACCAGTCGGAGGAGATGAACTA
>CALZYS010000089.1 GCA_945830345.1 uncultured Prevotella sp. | reverse complement strand
GTACACTCGACCGTCCTGACAGTGGACAGGTGATAGTGGATGGCATTGACGTGAGTAGCATGAACGGCAAGAAGATATCAGAGTTCCGTAATACTCACGTCGGATTCGTCTTCCAGTTTCATCAGCTACTCCCTGAGTTTACTGCTTTAGAGAATATCATGATTCCCGCATTTATTGCGGGTCGCTCTAAGAGTGAGGCAAAACAGCGTGCTATGGAACTGTTGGAGTTTATGAATCTGTCCGAGCGCGCCCTGCATAAGCCCAACGAACTCTCAGGAGGTGAAAAGCAGCGTGTCGCAGTGGCGCGAGCACTGGTTAATAATCCCGCAGTAATCTTCGCAGATGAACCCTCTGGCAGTCTCGACTCTCAGAACAAGGCCGAACTACACCAACTCTTCTTCGACCTCCGAGACAAGTACGGACAAACTTTCGTCATCGTGACACATGACGAGCAGCTCGCCTCCATCACCGACCGTACCATCCACATGAAAGACGGAAAAATTGATCTCCCGACTTCCCCTACACAACCTACACCCCCTACATCCCCTACATTACCTACACCCTCTACAGAATAATCATGGAAAAAATAAAATTAGGAGACTACAACCACCTGAAAGTAGTGAAGAAGGTGGACTTTGGTATGTATCTCGATGGTGGCGTCGAGGGAGAAATCCTCTTGCCCACACGCTATGTCCCAGAAGGCTGCGCCATTGGCGATGAACTTGACGTCTTTCTCTATCTCGACCAGGACGAAAAAATAATAGCTACGACATTACAACCGCTTGCCAAGGTAGGTGAATTTGCCTATCTCGAGGTGGCGTGGGTGAATGAATACGGTGCCTTTCTCAACTGGGGACTCATGAAAGACCTGTTCTGCCCCTTCCGCGAGCAGAAGAAGCGTATGCAGAAGGGAGAGAGGTATATCGTATATGTGAAACTTGACGAGGAGAGTTATCGCATCATGGCAACTGCCAAGGTGGATAAGTATCTCAATAGAGATATACCTAAATACAAGCATGGAGATGAGGTGGATATGCTTGTGCAACAGAAGACGGAATTAGGCTTCAAGGTGATTATCGACAATGCCTATGGCGGTCTTATCTATGATAATCAGGTGTTCCGACCGCTGCATACGGGCGACCGACTGAAGGGATATATCGACCATGTGCGTCCCGACGGTAAGATTGATGTGACAGTGCAACCTACGGGTAGGCGACAGACAGAGGAGTTCTCTGACGTGCTGCTCAACTACCTGCATGAGAACGGGGGGCATTGTAATCTTGACGACAAGAGTCCCGCCGAACTTATTGCCGACCGATTCAAGGTGAGCAAGAAGACATATAAGAAAGCCATCGGCGACTTATACCGCAAGCACCTTATTACAATATCCGACGAAGGTATCGACCTCGTATGAATAAATCCACAAATCTCGGACAAGATTATTTTGGCACGGAAAACACGGATTAACACAGAAATCTTACATATTGTCCTTATGTTTAATAACAGTGTTAATCCGTGTTTTCCGTGCCAAATAATATAATATTTATCCGTGGAAATCTGTGGATAATGATTAGAACTCAGCTGTCTTCGGCGTTCTTGGGAACGGGATGACGTCGCGGATGTTCTGCATACCGGTGACGAAGAGGATGAGACGCTCGAAACCTAAGCCGAAACCGCCATGAGGGCATGAGCCGTACTTGCGGGTGTCGAGATACCACCACATGTCCTTCATCGGGATGTTGCGGCGCTCAATCTCCGACATCAGTTTGTCGTAACTTTCCTCACGCACACTACCACCGATAATCTCACCAATCTGCGGGAAGAGTACGTCGGTGCCCTGTACGGTCTTGTCGTCGTCATTGATCTTCATGTAGAAGGCCTTGATATCCTTGGGATAGTCAATCATGATGACTGGCTTCTTGAAGTGCTCCTCTACGAGATAACGCTCGTGCTCACTGGCGAGGTCCATGCCCCAGCTTACGGGGAACTCGAATTTCTTGCCGTTCTTCACAGCCTCCTCAAGTATCTTGATACCCTCGGTATAGGGCAGACGGATGAAGTCGGTCTTTACTACTGACTGCAGACGCTCTAACAAGGTCTTGTCGATCATCTTATTGAGGAACTCAAGGTCGTCCTTGCAGTTGTCGAGTGCCCAGTTGACGCAATACTTGATGAAGTCCTCTTCAAGGTCCATCAGGTCGTTGAGGTCGATGAATGCCACCTCAGGCTCAATCATCCAGAACTCGGCGAGGTGTCGCGGAGTGTTGGAGTTCTCGGCGCGGAAGGTCGGACCGAAGGTATAGATAGCTCCCAAGGCAGTGGCTCCAAGTTCGCCCTCCAGCTGTCCGCTCACGGTGAGTGAGGTCTGCTTGCCAAAGAAGTCGTCATCATAAATAATTTTTCCCTCCTCGTCCTTCTTGAGGTCGTAGAGATTCTTCGTTGTCACCTGGAACATCTGTCCCGCACCCTCGCAGTCGCTTGCCGTGATGAGCGGGGTGTGGAAATAGAAGAATCCGTGCTCGTGGAAATACTGGTGGATTGCGATAGCCATGTTGTGGCGTATGCGCATCACAGCTCCGAAGGTGTTGGTGCGCAGGCGCAGATGAGCGTGCTGACGCATATATTCGAAGCTCTGTCCCTTCTTCTGCATGGGGTAGTCGCCTCCGCAAAGACCATACACCTCTATCTCGCGGCACTGCAGTTCAACTGTCTGTCCGGCACCCTGGCTCTCCACCAGTTCGCCGTTGACGTTGATACATGAGCCAGTGGTAATCTGCTTGAGCAATTCGGCGTCAAACTTTGTAGGGTCAACCACCACCTGTATGTTCTTGATGGTGGAGCCATCGTTGAGGGCTATGAAATCCACAGCCTTACTTGAGCGGTGGGTTCTCACCCATCCCCTCACGTTTACTATCTGTCCGTAGTCGGTGCGCTGCAGCGCATCCACTACCTTTGTTCTTTTTATTGTTTGCATCGTTTTATATCTAATTAGGAATTAGAAATTAGGAATTAGGAATTGGCTGCGCACATAATCGCCCCTTCATTCCTAATTCCTCATTCCTAATTCCTCATTCCTAATTTCTCATTCCTAATTTCTCATTTATTCAAACGCTCCCATTCTCAGACGGTCAACTTCCTCCTCGGTGAGATAGCGCCAGTCGCCGCGGCGAAGGTTCTTCTTGGTGAGTCCGGCAAACTGAACGCGGTCGAGTTTGGTGACGCGATAGCCGAGACTCTCGAAGATACGGCGCACGATACGGTTCTTGCCGCTGTGAATCTCGATGCCTACCTGCTTCTTGTCTTTCTCGTCGGCATATTCGCATGCGTCGGCCTGTATCTCGCCATCTTCAAGCTGGATGCCGTCGCGAATCTGCTGGATGTCGTGGGCAGTGACGTTCTTGTCGAGATATACGTGGTAGATCTTCTTCTTGAGGAACTTCGGGTGAGTGAGCTTGGAAGCCATGTCACCGTCGTTGGTGAGAAGCAGTACACCTGTGGTGTTGCGGTCGAGACGACCTACTGGGTAGATGCGCTCGCGGCAAGCGTTCTTCACGAGGTCCATCACAGTCTTGCGCTGCTGTGGATCGTCGCTTGTAGTGACGTAGTCCTTTGGTTTGTTAAGAAGCACATACACCTTCTTCTCGATGCTCACAGGCTGGTCGTGGAACTTCACCTCGTCGGTGCGCAACACCTTAGAACCAAGCTCTGTCACAACTTCACCATTTACTGTGATAACTCCTGCCTGTATGTATTCGTCAGCCTCCCTACGGCTGCAGATTCCAGCATTAGCAAGATACTTGTTGAGGCGAATCGGCTCGTTGGGATCGTAGTTCTCCTCCTTGTACTCGATACGCTTCTTCATGCTATATTTTGCATTGGGATCATAGCCGGGAGTGTGCTGACGGAATCCGCCGCGCTGCTGGCTATATCCGCCGCGACCGCCCTGCTGGTAGCCGCCACGCTGCTGGCCATATCCGCCGCGGCCGCCCTGCTGACCGTAACCGCCACGCTGCTGATAACCACCACGCTGCTGGTATCCTCCGCGCTGTGCCTGGGGATTGAATCCACCCTCCTGCTGGCCATAGCCTTCCTGCTGATGACCGTAGCCGCCGCGCTGCTGATAGCCTCCGCGACCGCCCTGCTGGTAGCCGCCACGCTGCTGATAGCCTCCGCGACCACCCTGCTGATAGCCACCGCGCTGCTGATAACCGCCACGTTGCTGGCCCTGTGGGTTGTAGCCTCCCTCGTTGTTGTTATATCGTGGACGATATGACGGGCGTTGGGGAGCACTGCTCTGCAATCCTGCTCCGAATCCTTCGGGGCGGAATCCGCCTTCGTCCTTCTTGGTTCTGTCAAAAGATGTCGTACGTGGACGCTGTCCGTTGTTGATACGTGGACGTGGTGAGCGTCCTGGTGTACGGTAGTTCTGATAGCCGCCCTGACGGCTCGTTGACTGATAGCCCTCACGGCCTTCGCTGTTCTGTTCTGCAGAGAAGTTCTCTGCCATCTTCTCGTTCTCTTCCATAATAATGATTCTTTAATGTAAATCCTAAAATCTAAATTCTAAATAAATCTCTCGAAATAATGCTTTGTTTCTTTTTTTTATATTATATGATTGAGTTAAAATATTCCCGTGTAGTTGTGGGGAGTGATGTTCATGAGTTCAGCCTTCACGCTGTCGCTCACGTCAAGTCCCTTGACAAACTCGTGGATGGTCTGCTCGTCCATCTTCTTGTTGGTGCGTGTGAGAGCCTTCAGAGCCTCGTATGGATGAGGATAAGCCTCGCGGCGCAATATTGTCTGTATGGCTTCTGCCACCACAGCCCATGTGTTGTCGAGATCGGCTGCAATCTTCTCTTCGTTGAGGATGAGTTTGCGCAATCCCTTGAGTGTGCTTTGGAATGCAATGAGGCTGTGTCCCATGGGCACTCCCACATTGCGCAGCACTGTAGAGTCGGTAAGGTCGCGCTGCAGGCGGCTCACGGGCAACTTCTGTGCTAAGAACTGCAGTATGGCATTGGCTATGCCGAGATTGCCCTCACTGTTCTCATAGTCGATGGGGTTTACCTTATGTGGCATTGCGCTCGAACCTACTTCTCCTGCCTTTATCTTCTGCTTGAAATAATCCATGGAGATATACATCCAGAAGTCGCGGTCGAGGTCGATAACGATGGTGTTGATACGGCGCATGGCGTCGAAAGCCGCACCAAGCCAGTCGTAATTGCTTATCTGGGTGGTATATTGCTCGCGCTGAAGTCCGAGTTTCTCACTTACAAACTTGTTGCCAAACTCGCGCCAGTCATATTCGGGATAAGCCACGTGGTGGGCATTAAAGTTGCCAGTGGCACCGCCGAACTTGGCAGTCATGGGCACCTGCTTGAGGCTCTCCAACTGCTGTTCAAGACGATATACATACACCATCACCTCCTTGCCCAGGCGAGTGGGCGAGGCGGGCTGTCCGTGGGTCTTTGCCAGCATAGGCACATCTTTCCATTCCTCGGCAAACGAGCGGAGCTGAGCTATCAGTTCCTCGACGAGGGGATAGTATGCCTCTTCCAATGCCTCCTTGATAGAAAGAGGCACGCTGGTATTATTGATGTCCTGGGAAGTCAAACCGAAGTGTATGAACTCCTTGTAGTCATCGAGTCCGCCAATCTTGTCAAGTTCCTCCTTGATGAAGTATTCCACTGCCTTGACGTCGTGGTTGGTGGTCTGTTCGATGGTCTTCACTCTCTGAGCGTCGGCCTGACTGAAGTTGCGATAGATGTTTCTCAGTGTTTCAAACAGGCTGTGGTCGAATCCCTTCAACTGTGGCAATGGCAGTTCGCAGAGCGTGATGAAATATTCAATCTCTACTCTCACTCTATATCTGATGAGTGCATACTCTGAAAAATATTCTGCCAGTTTCTCTGTCTTGCCTCTGTATCGTCCGTCGATAGGCGAAATTGCTGTCAGTGCATCTAATTCCATGTCCTAATATTGTATGTAATATCCTTTTTTATATATTATATAATGTATGTTTTCTGAATTCGGGTACAAAGGTAATCATTATTTTTGAATTTCCAAGCATTTTTCCAATAAATTTCTATTTAAGAGCAAAATTTATCGAAAAAAAAACCTGCAACACAACAAATGTCATGTCACAGGAATAACGAAAGGAGGAGGTGGGCGCTGAGGGATTCGAACCCCCGACCCTCTGCTTGTAAGGCAGACGCTCTGAACCAACTGAGCTAAGCGCCCTCTTTTCTTGTTTGCGGGTGCAAAGGTACATCAAAAAAATGACTCTACCAAATATTTTCGTGTTTTTTTTAATAAAAAGTTGCTTTTTTCTAAAAAACAGGCGTTTTTTTTGTTTTTCTCCCCGAAAAACACTACCTTTGTGGCTGATTAATATAAAAAATAAGATAAGAATATGAAATATGCTGTTATCGGCACCGGTGCCATCGGTGGCTACTATGGTGCAAAATTGTCAAGGGGTGGGGCAGAAGTGCATTTTCAGCTTCATTCGGATTATGATTATGTGAGGGAGAATGGTCTTCAGGTGGATTCGTGCGACGGATCGTTTCATCTCGACCACCCGTTTGTATATCGTTCCACAGCCGACATGCCTCAGTGTGACGTGGTGATAGTTGCGCTCAAGACCACCAATAATCATTTGCTTACCAAATTGCTTCCGCCGTTGTTGAAGTCGGACACCATTGTGCTGCTCATACAGAATGGCATCGGGGTTGAGGCATCGGTGGAACAGATGTTCCCAGGTGTGCAACTTGCCGCCGGACTTGCCTTCATCTGTTCGGCAAAGACCCATCCGGGAGTTGTCAACCACCAATGCTATGGCAATATCAACATAGGTAATTACTCTTGCCGTGATGCTGCCCGCTATGCCGCTATGCTCGACGATATGCGTGCTGCCGGTATTGGAGTGGCTGACGTGGAGTATCGTCAGGCCCGATGGAAGAAGGCTGTGTGGAATATGCCGTTCAACGGAATGACTGTTGCGCTCGACACCCAGACCGACCGGCTGCTCTCATCTCCTTCCACTCTCAGTCTCATTAAGGAGCAGATGATGGAAGTGATAGGTGCTGCCAATGCTCTCGGTGTGGAAGGGCTCGACGAGTCGTTTGCCGACAAGATGATACGCAACACACAGGTGATGGTGCCTTATTCGCCAAGTATGAAACTCGACTATGACTTCCATCGCCCTATGGAGATAGAGTTTTTATATACCCGTCCTATTGCCGAGGCACGTGCTGTAGGATATGAGATGCCTCGACTCGCAATGCTCGAGTCATTGCTCAGATACAAAGAAGAATCCCCATCGGCATAACGCCAATGGGGATTTTCCACTTTTTCTTATTATATTATTATTTCAGCTATAATAATTATTGGGCTGACTTATACCAATCTGTATTTGTAGCACCATTGCTTGTTACCCAGCCACTGTATCCACTATACAGTTTGTTGATAGCAACACTCTCATTATTAGGATCGAGCATCTTCGACAGGTCTGTCTCAGTAGCTCCAGCCAGGAAGAACGCGAATGGATACTCGCCGCTACGCACGTAGTAGATATCCTTGTCGGGCTGTGAGCAGTCATCACCTGTATTGAAGTAACCAAAGTTCACTTTAGATGTAGGCTTATATCCAGTGAGGTGTACCTCCCACCATGCTACTTTGTCACCTGCGTCTTTTGCACGGAAGATAAACGGTTCGGCTTCGATGGTCTGCTTTTCAACTGGTGACTCTTCTGCGTGAATCACCTTCACCTTATACTCAGCACCCTTATTGTTGTTAACGTCGTTGGTAAGAACAACAACTTTGTCGTTGGTATCGTATGTAGTGTTCAATACACTGAACTCCTCTTCATCTGCTGACTTCACGTAGAACTCGAGTTTGTCGGTTGCGCTCACTCCGTCAAGACGCACTGCCAATCCGCTTACAAGTGTGGCATAGTTACCGTAGGTCTTGAAGGTGTATGACTCCTCGTAAATATTGTTCTCGCTGTCAACGAGCTTAGTGTATGTTGACTTTGTCATAACGTCGTTCATGTCATAGTCACCCTTTGCAGGCCACAGGTCCTCGAAAGCGTAGATACCCTTGAGTTCGTTTACCTCCACCTTGGGGTCAACATCTGGAATCTTGTCGATGGTGGCACGGGTAGTCAGGGTGAATACTACGTCACTGAAGTTGTTGTCGTGGGTGTTATCCTCAAACGAAACCATTATATAGTCCTTTTTGTTTTCGGTGTACTTATATACCGCAGTACGTGGTACATCGAATTTATTTCCATTTTTATCCACGCTAAGGCCTGAAGAGGTGGCAGAGCGGACTTTATAGTTGGAATTCCAACCAGGAATTCTGTTTGACCATGCATTAGTGGCAAGTACAAAACCGATGCGGTATCCTGCG
>CALZYS010000088.1 GCA_945830345.1 uncultured Prevotella sp. | reverse complement strand
GGGTCACCCGTAAAAACGTCTTATTGTGTTAGATAATCCACACGTTTTTGCAAGTGACCCCATTGTTGTTTGATTATCATTTCAGTGCATTATAGGTAGCATCATCTACAGGCTCGCACCACTCGTTACCGGCTCCTTCCTGAACATCCTTATGATAGGTCAGGTGTTGGAACCATGAGTCTTTCTGTGCTCCGTGCCAATGTTTGACTTCTGCGGGTACGGCGATGACAGTGCCGGGAGTCATCTCAACGGGAGCCTTGCCCCATTCCTGATACCAGCCGCGCCCAGCAACGCAGATGAGCACTTGTACCTGCTTGTGGTGAATATGCCAGTTATTGCGGCAGCAAGGCTCGAAGGTGACGTTCATCACACCACCACCGACATCTGCCAGATAGCTCTGACCAATGAAATACTTTCCGTAAGGATTAGGCTCGCCCTTGG
The DNA here is from genome assembly GCA_945830345.1 of uncultured Prevotella sp. Lineage (GTDB taxonomy): Bacteria > Bacteroidota > Bacteroidia > Bacteroidales > Bacteroidaceae > Prevotella. Next base: position 8,102 of record CALZYS010000088.1, on the reverse strand, counting down.
GCCACTTGGTATTCAGGGTGTAACCTTCGTTGCAGAGCCAAGTGCAGAGCTCATCGACCTGTTGCTTTGAGTTGCCCATATTCACGGCACCTTGTTTGTGAGCGGCCAACTGTGGAGCAACACCATCGAGACCGCTCAGGGCTGCTACGGTTACTATCTCGCGATCTGCAGCAGAGAGCTGGTCGCCAGCGAAGATGTCACCAAAGAGGTGTGACTTCAAATAGTAGTCGTCCTGCGGACAGAACTCATAGTTAAAGGGCTTTCCTGAGAGTTGTGTCTGGTTCTTCACGCCCAGTTCGTAAGCCTTCTTAGCATCATCCCACTCTGCAGGACGCTTCCAAGGCTTGCCTTCTTGCCATTCCGGCTGCTTGTTCTCCAACACCTTGCTCAGCACGCCAAGTGCATTCAGCGAACGTGGAAAGCCGGTATAGGCATAGAGTTGCGAGAAGGCCTCCTTCAGTTCGTTGATGGTTACGCCCTTGTTGAGAGCCATACGCACGGTAGGCTCCAAACGATTCATATCACCCTGTGCCATGAGGCAGGCACATGCTGCCAATCCCTTTTGACGCTCTGTCAACGTCTGTGCATCTGCTGTTGTCATCATCAATAATGCTACAAATACATAGAAGATTCGTTTCATATTACATGCTCTCCTTAAGAATCTCTGTCACGTCTGACTTCGTCAGATTCAGATAACCGGCGGGATAGCAGATGGTGCCCTCGGTGATGCCGGGAATCATATCTTCAGTGGCACCCAGTTGAGTGATGGTCAAGGGCAGACCTATCTCTTGCATCCAGGCTTTCAGGGCCTGCAGACCAGCTTCGGCTATCTGTTCGTCGGTCATTCCGTTGCTCTGGATATTCCACACGTTCTTGGCGAAGCGCACAAACTTAGACAGACCGTTCTGCATGGCGCGGCGATAGTAGGCCATCGAGACAGATGCCAGCGCATAGCCGTGTGGGGCATGTGTCCAAGCACCCACGCTGTGACCAATCATGTGAACCATCCAGTCCTGCTGCTTGCCCAGCCCGATAAGGGTGTTCAGTGCCCATGTGGCTGTCCACATGATGTTCGAGCGTGCCTCGTAGTCCTGAGGATTCTTTACAGCGATGCGGCTGCTGTGGATGACAGAACGCATCAGTCCTTCAGAGAGGTAGTCGCTGGTGTTGTCATCGAAGTCCGAGAAGTACTGCTCCATGATGTGGTTCATGATGTCGTAGATACCCGCCTTCATCTGGTTCTCGGGTACGGTCATCGTGAACTTCGGATTGAGGATAGAGAACTTAGGCATCAGACGACTGTCGAACACATACCCCACCTTGAAAGTATGCTCTGCATCAGTAATCACTGTGCCGGCGTTCATCTCAGAGCCTGTGCCAGCCATCGTCAGGATACAGCCCACAGGCAGCAGTCTCTGGTCCTTAGCGGGATTTTCCTGCTTCAGCCAGAACTTGTCCCAGTAGTCGCCTTCATAATAGACAGATGCAGCCACGGCCTTCGAGTAGTCGCAAACGCTGCCGCCGCCAAGGGCAAGGATCAAATCTACCTCGTTCTCGCGGGCAATCTTGACGCCCTCATGCAGTTTCTCTAAGGTGGGATTGGTCATCACGCCAGGGTTCTCAACGATGGTCTTGCCCGACTCTTTGAGGATAGCCACCACCTGGTCGTAGATGCCGTTACGTTTTACACTGCCACTGCCGTAGTTGAGCAGCACCACTGGGCCGTAGCCCTTCAGTTCGTCCTTGAGGAAGTTCAAAGACTCATCACCAAAATACAGTTTGGTTGGGTTGTAATAAGAAAAATTTCCTAACATAGTTGTTTTTTTATTATCCGTAATTTTGACTTCGTCGAACATACTCACGCTCGGCGGAATTCATGCAAGCATGATTCTGCCCTCACTTAACCCCTTCTCCATAGCCCGCCATGTGCCGAACACGTCGCTGTAGGCCTGATGGATGAGTAACAAATCAATGTACTCCGTCTGCAACTTACGCAGACTCTCATCGATGCTCTTAGCAGCCTGTTCTTCACCAGCATTTGATATCCAGACCTTTGTTACAAGGAACAAATCTTCGCGCTTGATGCCACTCTTGTGCCAGGCATTGCCAACGCCCTCCTCATTCTGGTAGGCCTGTGCCGTATCAATCAGGCGATAGCCTACACTTAATGCATCACTCACGCAACGCTCACACTCTTCAGGGTTTACGAGAAACACACCGTAGCCCAATATCGGCATCTGAACACCATTGTATAGTTTTATGTATTCCATATTATTCATCGTTAATATCCTAAACCATTCAACCACTTCTCGACCTTTTTCTTTTCCGTACGCACTTCGTGACCATAGATGCTGAATCCCTTTGTAACATCTGCACCAGGGAATGCATCCTTCACATCCTCTACACAGTTGGCCAATCCAGAACCTTCGTGAGTGGTAAAAGGAATGACGGTCTTGTCCTTCAGGTCATTAACATGCTTCTTGAAGAAGGTAAACATTACTTGAGGATAAGTGCCCCACCATACGGGGCCACCGATAAACACAGTGTCATATTTATTTAGGTCGATGTCGCCTTCATATTCAGGCAACTCACCGTTTTTAACTTCTTCCTTTGCCAGATTGATGAGTGGTGTATAAACCATGCCGTCGTACTTGTGGGTAACGATTTCAAACTGCTCTGCACCTGTCACTTCTGTGATGTAGTCTGCTACAATCTTCGTGTTACCTACCTCAATGTTTCCTACTGCGTAGTTGTCTCCCGCATGTGAGAAGAATACTACCAAACTTTTACCATCCTTGTTCATAACTTTCTCCTGTTTTGCGCCACCGCTGCAGGCTGTGGAAATCAGCAATGCTATGGCGGCTGTGATGATACTTTTGATATTCATCTCAAATATACTTTTGGATTTTGGTGCAAAGTTACGACGATTTAGCCATACTCCGCTTAGACGGATTACGGATAAATCTACCAAAAATGATGATTGTTTATTTTTCGCGCTGTTCGGCGAAAAATTGTGAGGGAGTCTGCCCTGTTAGCTGTTTGAAAAGGCGGGTGAAATGGTTAGGATACGAGCTACTATGCCGAGCGACTGAACGTATCGCCAAAACATCTTTCTGCCACCATCAAACGTGTGACAGGACACAGTGTCACCTCATACATCGACCGTCATACCATACCTATGTTAAAAGACTATCTGAATGATGAACGCCTGTCACTCACTCAGATAGCCGACCTGATGAACTTCACGTCTCTTTCCTATTTCAGCCGTTACTGCACCAAGCATCTCGGCCAGTCGCCTAGCGAGTACCGTTTAAGTCTTCAACCAAAGCTTGATTTGTAAAACTCATTTATGTTATTCTGCAGTTAATTCGAAGAAAATCAGTAACTTTGTGCCCGCAATGAAGTTGGATCTGTATATCAACGAGGCTAACGACTATGCACGTGACATTCGTGTGCCAATCCTACATCTCCACGTCGCCATTATCCATTACGACGAGGTGGGCGAGATACGCCATTCGCTGAACCGCATCGACTGCTACGGCATCTTCCTGCAACGCGAGTTCCCTGAGAACCTGACCTACGGCATAGGCATCTACCACAAGGGCGACGGCTCGCTAATTGCTTTTGCTCCGGGACAAATTGGGGGCAAGCGCGATGACGGCAGCAGGCGGCAGTATCACGGTTGGGTGCTGCTGTTCGACCCTGTATTCATCCACGGCACGGAGATTGAACGACGCATGAAGGACTACCATTTCTTCTCGTACAACAACAACGAGGCACTCTTTCTGAATACCGAAGAGAAGGACACGTTATCGGGTTTGATGGCGAACATTCGAAGGGAGCTGCAAACAACTGATGACGATAATGTACAGGACGACATCGTGCGAGACTACATCCTGCTTATTTTGGACTACTGTAACCGTTTCTATGCCCGCCAATTTAAGGAGATGACAGCTGGCAGCAGCGACATCCTAGCCCGATTCCAACAGGTGCTTATCGACTACTACGACCAAGGCCGTCAGCGCACCGGGGGGCTCCCCAGCGTGAAATACTGTGCCAGCGTGCTGTGTCTGTCGCCTGGCTATTTCGGCGACATCGTGCGTGGTGCTTTGGGAGAGAGTCCGAAAGACTACATCAGAGGTTTCATCATCATGCGTGCCAAAAGTCTGATGCTTGGCGGCATGAGTATCACGCAAGTGTCCGATGCGCTTGGTTTCGAGTATCCTAACCATTTCACCCGCCTTTTCAAACAGCTAACAGGGCAGACTCCCTCACAATTTTTCGCCGAACAGCGCGAAAAATAAACAATCATCATTTTTGGTAGATTTATCCGTAATCCGTCTAAGCGGAGTATGGCTAAATCGTCGTACCTTTGCAGCGAATTTTAAAACAAACAAGAATGAGACCATACGTAATTTGCCACATGATGGCTTCGCTCGACGGCAGGATAGACTGTGCAATGACAGAGCAGATTGACGACACGAACCACTACTACGAGGCACTAAAACAACTCGATTGCCCTTCGACGCTGGAGGGCAAGACAACGCTGGCGATGCACTATGCACAGACTGGCGAATTCCAACCGCAGAAAGCGCATGAGAATGCCGGGCAACAGATTTATCGGGCCACAGAGGCCAACGGTTATGCCATCGGCGTTGATACTCGCGGCACGCTACTTTGGGACGACGACACCACGGAGCTGTTCGGGCGTCCGCTGCTGATGATACTATCGGAGCAGGCCAGTCAGGAGTATCTGAACTATCTGAAGCAGAAACACATATCTTATATTACCACGGGGCGCGATGGCATCGACCTAACATCGGCTTTAGAGACGTTGCGCACGGTGTTCGGCGTAAACCGCCTGGCCGTGGTGGGTGGCGGACACATCAATGGATCGCTGCTCGACCAGGGTTTGATCGACGAGGTGAGCATAATGTACGGCTACGGCATCGACGGGCGTGAGGGCATGGCTGCTGCCTTCGACGGTAGAACAATGGAGCGGACCCCCGTCCGGCTGGCCTTCAAGAGCGTGGAGGAGCAGGACGGAATCGTGTGGATGAGATACCAGGTCGTGAATTCATAATTGAAATTTGAGGATTGCGATGAAACAGATTTTTATGGTTTTAGCTGCGTTGCTTGTCATGTCATGCAGCAGAGACGAGATTCAAGCACAGACAACGAACTACGAGACAATGACAACAAAGATGTACATCACTATTGATGGAAGGACTGAGGCCGTCACGCTGACCAATAATAGTGCCACGCAGGCATTGGTCGCCAAATTGCAAGAGGCATCTGTCACGGTAACGCTTAACTCCAGTGGCGGTTTTGAGATATGGGGGGCACTGGGATTCTCGCTGCCAACAAGCAACGAACAGATTAATGCAGAACCTGGCGACATCGTCCTTTACAACGGTAGCAATATCTGCATGTTCTACGGCACAAACTCATGGAACTACACACTTCTGGGTAAAATTGACGGATTGTCGGAAAGTGAGCTGCGTACGTTCTTAAAGGCCGGCGAGAGCAACATTAGCGTCACATTATCGCTGAGCAATACCACGGGCATTAGTCAGGTTAAAGCTGACGGTAGCAAGTCGAGGGCATATACACTTAGTGGAACTTTGGCTCAAGTCGGACATAAAGGAATAATAATCAAAAATGGCAAGGTTGCAATTAAGCGAGTGAAATGAAAACTTGATTTCATTTCCGAGCGTGAGCAAGCTCGAATGAAGTTCAAAAAGATAATCAGATAAAAATGAAAAAAGTAATTGTTATATCGACTAGTCTTCGTCGTGGCTCAAACAGCGATATGCTCGCTGACAAGTTCGTGGAAGGTGCCAAGAGTACCGGAAACGAGGTAGAAAAGATTTCTCTCGTTGGTAAGGAAATCCAGTTCTGTAAGGGTTGCTTTGGCTGTCAAAAGCTGGGCAAGTGCGTTATCAAGGATGATGTGAACGACATTATGGCAAAGGTGCTGGAGGCCGATGTGGTAGCTTGGGCTACTCCCATCTATTATTATGAGATGAGCGGACAGATGAAGACTCTCATTGACCGCATGAACGCCATGTACTCGCAGGACTACAAGTTCCGTGATGTCTATCTGCTGACAACAGCTGCCGAGGAAGAGGAAGAGACTCCGAAGCGTGCTGAGATAGGACTGACGGGATGGATTGACTGTTATCCCAAGAGCCGCTTAGCAGGTACACTCTTCTGTGGAGGTGTGAACGAACCACGAGAAATTGAAGACAATACTAAGTTGCAGGAAGCATTTGACTTAGGCAGAAGTATATGAGCATACAGGAATTCAGAGATTACATGGCATCGGGGAAACCTGTTATTGGTGGCTCCGATGTACACATGATGTTTCACAAACTGTCGCAGCAGGCACTGAGAATCACGGCAGAAATCAATGGGAAGTATCATACACCCGACGAACTGCATACGCTGCTGGAACAGTTGTTTGGCCGTGAGATACCCCAAAGTGTTGGTATGTTCCCTCCGTTCCATACCGACTGTGGAAAGAACACGGTTTTGGGAGAGCGTGTATTTATCAATATGGGCTGTAAGTTCCAGGATCAGGGCGGTATTACTATCGATGAAGGAGCCTTGATAGGGCATAATGTCGTTCTGGCTACACTTAACCACGATTTGAACCCTGGGAATCGTCAGAGCATGACCTATGCACCCATACATATCGGAAAGAATGTGTGGATTGGTGCCAATGCAACAGTCTTGCAGGGTGTTACCATCGGCGACGGTGCCGTGGTAGCAGCAGGAGCTGTAGTTACAAAGGATGTTGAGCCAAACACGATTGTCGGTGGAGTTCCAGCTAAATTGATAAAGAGAATTCAAACAAACAAATAAAGAACATGAAGAAGGTTATATTAGCAGTCCTCGTCGGTGGAATGCTGACGGCTTGCACAAACAGTAAACGAACTAAAATAGAAGAAAATATGACAAAGCAGGAATTAACACAAGAGTGGGACAAAGTGTTCCCGCTGAGCGAGAAAGTGAACCACAAGAAAGTGACGTTTGAAACCCAATATGGCCTGACGCTGGCGGCAGACCTCTACGAGCCGAAAGATGCAGAGGGGAAACTTGCAGCCATCGCTGTGAGCGGCCCGTTTGGAGCCACAAAAGAGCAATCGAGCGGACTCTATGCCATGCGGATGGCTGAGCGCGGATTTGTGACGCTGGCCTTCGACCCGTCGTACACTGGCGAGAGCAGTGGTGAGCCACATCGTACAGCATCGCCCGACATCAACACCGAGGACTTCATGGCAGCTGTCGATTATCTGTCGCAGTTGGAGAACGTCGATGCCGAGAAGATTGGCATCATCGGCATATGTGGATGGGGAGGCATCGCCCTCAATGCTGCCGCTGCAGATACCCGTATCAAGGCAACCGTTGCGAGTACGATGTACGACATGACACGTGTGAGCGGCAACGGCTATTATGATGCCAACGACAACGAGCCTGACCGTCATGCCGCACGCGAGGCACTTTCCAAACAGCGCCTTTCAGATCCGAAGGAAATGGCAGGTGGAGTCATCGACCCACTGCCTGATGATGCGCCACAATTTGTTAAGGACTACTATGATTATTATAAAACAGAAAGAGGCTATCATGCACGCAGCGGCAACTCCAACGATGGCTGGCGTGTCATCGGCACCCAGGCCTACGCCAATAGCCGCTTCCTATATTATATCAACGAGATTCGCTCTGCCGTCCTCGTGATGCATGGCGAGAAGGCCCACTCCCGCTACTTTGGTGAGGCAGCTTATCACTATATGGTTGATGGTAAGGCAGAGGGGTACAAGTTTGTTGGCGAACCCAATCCCAACCCAGAGAACAAGCAGCTGCTCATCATCCCAGGAGCCTCACATTGCGACCTCTACGATGGTGGATATACTGAACTCGTAGGTAAGGGCGAACCCAAGAATATGATTCCTTGGGATAAACTGGAGGAGTTTTTCAAAACGTATTTGAGATAGGCTTAGGTACAAGCCACACCAATAAGCATCTCCCAAATCGAAAAGATTTGGGAGATGTTTCGATATTTGGCCTTCAGAAATTTTGAGGCTGTTATTTCCAAATTG
>CALZYS010000087.1 GCA_945830345.1 uncultured Prevotella sp. | reverse complement strand
GGCAAGCGAGAACCAAAACGGCTGTTGGTCATAGCCGTCAATAAGGAATGGTATCATGCCCAATATGGTTGACAACACTGTCAGTATAATAGGCACAATCTTGTGGTTGAATGCACTCACAAAGCTGCGGGCAGTGCGTCCCCTATAGTTGTTATATTGACAAACAATGTATATGCCGGCATTAACAGTAAGACCTGACAACAACACCATTGCCGCAAAACCGCCTGTGCCGAACGGCACTCCTGTAACATAATACGTAAGGAACAGTCCTATTAACGACACTGGTATGAGCATCGTTATGGCAAGCGACTGGAGCAGACTCTCGAAGAGAATGGCGAGAATGAAGAATATAATAACCGCCACTAATCCAACAAGCCAGTATTGCGTACCGTCATCCTCGTATGAACCATATGTCTTGTCAAGACAACAGAAACCTACAGGAAACATGGCATTATACTTGTCGGTTATACCTTTTACGTAACGACTTGTATATGTATATGAACCCAAGACGTTGAATGCCACCTGCAACACATATTCCTGATTGTCTCTTGGAATGATATTTTTCGCCTTGCGCCTGGTTATATCCATAAATACCGACGGACGTATGTCTGCCCCATTCACACCAATATAAGAATTTCCCAACTGCCAGAGGTCGAAAGAATTAACAGAGGAAGGATGCACAGTAACATCCATCTGCCTTCCGCCCACATCTATCTTCCCGGCTTCGCGGTCGGAGAGCATACTCTGCATGGTGGAGTGAATGTCCGGTATGCTTACACTGTCTGCGGAAAGCATACGGCGGTCGTACTCCATATAGAACTCGTCTTCCTGATTCTCATGTCCAGGCGTGACGATGGCAATATCCACCACACGCTTGTTGTCGCGCATTTCTTTCGCCATATCCTCGGCAAAGCGATACAGTCGTTCATAATCGTAACCAGAAATCTCTATGCTGTTTGCACGGTATTGCAGGTTGAGCGAGTTGCTGAATCCTCGTTCACTCACTCCCGAAGTAGCCCAATCAGCCCCGCCTATCGTAATGACTTTTCCTATGACTTGGTTCTCCAAGGAATATGGGAATCCTGAGTTTCTTGCCTCGTCGTTAAACTCAACCACGATAGTGGCTCCTTGCCGGCGAACGGAAGTCTCATAGCGTTTTATCCCGTCGAACTTGGAAAGGAAAGCCTCAACCTTCATCACCTTGTCGTTCAGTTCATGCACACTCCCGCCCAACGGCATCTGAGCACGGATATACAGTTTCATCTCCTCTTCCTTTGGCATAAACGTGTTGGTGTCAAGGGAATCGACAAAAAGTTTGAGAGAACCTGCAAACAGTACTGCGAACACCAATAGCGATGCACAACGAATCCATCGTTTCTGCACCATACATACATATCCAAGATAAAGCCGCTTAAACCATAATGCAAGACGTAAGCGCAAGTTTTTTGATGAAGTCATTCTCTTGCGCCCCACTCCCAACCGAGATACAAGAGCCGGGGTGAAAAACAATGCCACCGCCACGGCAACGAGAAGGTTTATCATCACCACAACAGAGAAGTCCCTAAGGTCTCGCCTAAGATAATCGGGCAACCAAAACACAATCACCAAAGCCCCCACCGTAGTGAGCATGGCGGCAAGTATGCCCAAGAAAGCCTTACGGTTACGATAGTAGGCGTAATGGTCGGTCATGACAATGGCGGAGTCGATGATAATGCCTAACGACACCGTTATTCCCGCCAATGAAAACGGATGGAGGCGTATGTCGAACAGATAATAGAACAAGACGGCAGTGAGGATGTTGGCAAGCAACGAGACACTTATCACCGCGACATATCTCCATCTGAATCCACCACTTGCCCATACAAACAAGAGCAAAATGAGCAAGGTGAGTGAAGAGCGAATTACCAGCGAGCGGAAATCCTTCATTTGTATCTCTGCCCTGTCGTATGCCAATGAGATGTTCAGGGAATGGGACGACGACCCCATCACTTCCTTTACATCAGAAGCGACATCCACCACATTGGCATCCTTGTCGGCATAAACATTCACGTATATAGTGTTCATGCCGTTCACACGATAGTAGCTGTCGGGCTTTCGTTCACGTATATGGCATGAGGCGAGATTATTGAGATACACTATCTTTCCGTCGATATTCTTCAACGGCATCTGTTCAAACCGTTTTCTCTCCTCTTTCGAAGACAACAACAATGGTATCGTGACTCTACCTTTGTAGGCAGAAACCTCGCCTATCACATCCTCTCGCCCGGAGAAATTGCGTATGGCATCCACAAGGTCGGAACTGCCGATGCCGTAAACCGCCAATTGCCGCGCGTCGTATTCCACTTCCATATAATGGGTGACATATCCCGTAATGTCAACATGATGAACGCCTTCCACCCTTTCCACCTTGCCTTTCATCTCCTTCTCGGCAATTTGCCGCATCTGCTCGCCCGACATGTCGGCATTGAGCATATAGGTGAGTATCAGTTTCACCTCGTTGTCATCCCCCAAGGCAGTATCGACCTCTCCTCCCGACACTGTGGGGTAAGACACTCCCGATGGCAGTTTTTCCCTCATTTGCCGCAATATGGACGCTATCTCAAACTTTATGGCGGAGATGTCGGTCTTGGGTTTCAGTTCCACGGTGATGCGCCCATATCCGAAGCAGCTTACCGACGACACCTTTTCCACTCCACGCACCGAACTCACCGCAGCTTCTATGCGTGACGTGACGTTTTGTTCCACCACCTTAGCCGACGCGTTGTTCCAGTTATATGAAATGGTAAGTGTTCTGCCCCGTTCAGGCCGCGGTTCGTTGCTTATGTCGAGTCGAGTGACAAGTGCCGCGCCAATGACCATCAGGACGCACATCACGAGTAATATGGAGAACGTGTGTTTCATCTTTTTCTATAAATAAGATAAGACATTAGCGGAACGAGGAAGAGGCTCACCATAGTGCCCACTGACATACCAATGATTATTGCGAACGACAACGGATATTGCAGGGCTGAACCCATGTCACCACGATGCAGCAGCGGCACGATGGCCAACACCGTGGTCAGTGATGTCATGACAATAGGTTTCAGTCGCATGTGTCCTGCCGTCATTATTGCCTTGAGCAGATGGAGATTTCCGGCGTTGCCGTCTTGCTTATTTCGTCTATACAGCCTGTTTATAGTGTCAACCTTCAGTATCGAGTCGTTGATTATTATTCCGCAAGCCACTATGATGCCAATCATTGACATGATGTTCAGCGATTCGCCACAAACATACAATGCCAACATCACCATCGCCACATCAATGACCACTTCCAAAAGAATAATCATCGGTTGGATGATGCTCTCAAACTGTGCTGCGAGTATGAAATAAAGCAACAGCAACGCCACGGCAAGCACCATAATGAGTTCGCCAATCATTAAGCGTGAGGAGAAATACCCGCCACGGAACGAGGCCTTGACAGGCGTGTCCTCCGTAATCTTTCCTACGTAATCCATCATCTTCTCAGCTTCCCTTTCAGATATTCTGTCGATGTCTATCACGGAGAACTCCCCGTCTTCATTTGCCGTTAGTAGTTTATAGTCCTCGCTGCGCACTTCCTTTACGAGATATTCCAACGGGATGTCTATTCCCTTGTCGTTGGTGATGGTGTTGCCAAGCAGTGTCGCACTGTCCATTGTGTTGTTACCCACAACCACTGGCACACTCTCGCCACCGCTGTTTATCTCATATATGTTGTTTGCCCCAAGCAGTTCCTTCAAGCGCAGATACAGTTGGCGGTATGTCACACCATAGTATGCCATTTGCTCTGCATCGGTGGAAAATCGGATATATGTTTCGGTAGATACCCTTGGTATGTCTGTCTGCCAGAATCTTTTTTGCAGGGAGTCGGTCACCATCCGTGTCTGCGCCACCTCGGGCCTTCCGCCCTCACGCTTTTGCAGTCGGATTTGTAAGTCAGGTTCGTCAGTAGAGAATATCATGTCGAATATGTTTGCCGCGAGTTCAGCCTCCACCTTTGCCTTTGGATAATGCCTTGCCACATATCCCTTTATTCTTTCCACCGCCTTGTCGCAATCCTCCGGCGAGTCACATTTTATGTAGCATACAGCCTCACTGCCCGTGATGTTCTTGGTATGCGAAAGCATAAACTCCTGACCTCCCACCATCGTTGTGCTTGCCTTTACCAACTCCTTGACTTGGTTTAGGGTCTCATTCACTCTCCTGTTGTTTACCTCCGCCACAATCCCCGCATTCCAGTCTATTGTGACAAGTGCGTCATCATGTGGTGTCTCGGGCATACGCTCTTTGGGTATTAATGGCAGTAGCATTGTCACCATCACAATGCTACCTGCAAAAATGGCAATCATTGTTTTGGGATGGCGAAGTGTATGGCGCATTCCCTTTTCATACCATCTCACCATCATCACGTTGACTTTCATAGTCCTCGGTCGGCATTGTCGGCATAAGTTGAAATGATATACCGGTATCACCAATGTTGCCACGGCAAGTGAGCAGAACAGCGCAATGCTTATTCCCATAGCCTGGTCATAGAACAGTGCCCCTGCGGTTCCGCTGAGGAATATCAGCGGAACAAACACCGAGCAGGTGGTCAACACCGAAGACAACATCGGCATTGCCACCTCCCTCACCGCTTGTCTTACGTTATGTTCATTGCAAGAGTCTTTCTGCAATATGTTGTCTATCACTATGATGGCGTTATCCACTATCATTCCCACACCGAGAATCAGTCCCGATAGGGATATTATGTTAAGTGATATGTCCAAAAGATAAAAGCATAGCAATGTGAGTATAAGCGACAATGGTATGGATATGGCAACAAGCAGTGGAAGCCTTCTTCCACCGATGAACATAAACAGCACCATGCTTGCCATGATGATTCCGAGCACGAGGTTCCATCCCAAGTTATTCATACTGTACGACAGAAGCTGCGTCTGGTCGCGGGTCACTGCGAAATGGAGTTCGGGATAGTCGCTTGTGAGTTGTGCCATCAGCGTATCCACGCTTTGCTGAAGGTCGCTCATTTGCGCATCGCTCTGTTTTATCACCGCCATCGTTATGGCATTCTTCCCGTCAGACTCAACGATACCCTTGCGCTCGGCAGCCGTTTCCTCCACCTTGCAGATGTCTTTCAACTGCAACAGTCGTCCGTTGCGGCTGATGTATATGTTTTCTATGTCACGCACAGAGAGTATCTGCGAGTCGAAGTGGATGTTGTATCGGTAGATGCCGTCCCTCACGCTCAGAGTCTCCAACACGATATTGTTTTCGCTGATAGCCTTCTCTAAGTCCGCATTTGTTATACCAGCCGCTGTAGCCCTTGCGGCATCGGGCAGTATGGTGATCTGTGCCTTGGTAAGTCCGCTGTAGTCAACCATCGCCACTTGTGGCAACTGCTCCAACCGCTTGCTAATCACGTTGCTCACCAACCGGGATGTTTGCTCAGGCTTGCCGCCGGTCACATCGACGTAAAAGGCGGGAATGTCGAGTGCGCCTATCTTCATTACCTTCGGGCGTTCCATTCCCTTAGGCATGAACCCCATGGCACGGTCGATTTTCTCGTTCACCTCTATAAACAACAGACTCATGTCGCTGCCCGGACTGAATGTGAGAGTTATTATTCCCGCATCAGTGCGCGAGGACGACTCAATGTCCTTCAGTCCTGCCACCTGCGACAGTTGTCGGCGCATGGGTGCCACCATGCTCTGCTCTATCTCACGGGCAGAACTGCCCTGAGCTGACATCTGCACCACTATCCGCGGCACATCAACATCAGGCATTAGCGACACCGGTATGCGCCCGAGGGCAAGCACACCTAGAGTAGCGATGGCAATGAGCGTCATCGTCACGGCAATAGGTCGGTGGATAATATTTCGTAGCATAACTGCAATTCATTATTTAACTTTCACTTCCGTGTCATCCGCAAGATTGAGATTTCCCGAGGTGATGACAATGTCCCCCTCTTTAACTGTGGTGTTCTTCCGCTCGCATCCCGTAATGGCAAAGCTCGTGAGATTACTGTAGAGTATATCCACGTATGTCCATACCGCGCGGTGGGTTTCACGGTTATATACGAACACCACGTTATATCCGTCACGCTCCACCACAGCCTCCTTCGGCACCACGAACATTCCGCTTACAGAGTTCTCTATTATCACCCTTACGTTCATTCCGTCCAACAGTCTGCCTGATGTGTTTTTCACCCGAGCCTTGACCGACACCAGTCCCTTGTCATCCACCGATGGATTTATTTCCGTCACAGCACCGGTTAACGACAGTTCATTATCAACAAAAGGCGACACCTTTACCACTGTACCCATACGGACAGAAACAAGCTCCGCCTCCAGTATCTTGAACTCCACGTCAAAGAAAGAGTCATCTATCAGCGTACAGAACTTGTCACCACGTTGGTGAGGCCTTGCCACGAGGTCGGCAATACGTCCGCTGAAAGGAGCTTTCAACGTACAGTCGTGCAGTGCCTGTTCGGCGGAACGCAGTGCAAACCGTGCCGAGTAATACCCCGATGTCACCTCCACCCTTTTCAACACGTCAGCCGGCACGTTGTCTGTGTTTCCGTCATATCCCAGTCCTATGAGTTTGTCCTGCAGTTCTACCCTGGCTTTTTCGAGGTCGTGCTTGGCTTTCTCGAGTGCATCCTTTCTTTCACGGGTGTCGGCAACAGCCAATGTCGTTCCCTCAGCCACAAGTTGTCCGTTCCTCACGTTCACGCTTTGCAGTATCTCCCCGGCCTTCGGGCACATGAGTTCCGCCCTACGCATAGCCCTCAGCTTTCCGTTGCACAGCACCTGCTTTTGGAATGTCTGTCGGCGTAGCACCATAGTATCCACCTCCACGACAGCCTCCTCCCTCTCCTGATTACTCACCTCGTCCGTCCCGTCAGCCCCGTCACCTTTGGCAAACGAATTAACGATATAAGCCAAACCTGCAATAACAGCAAGTACAATTACTGAAACAACAACTTTCTTTTTGAACATCTTTATGAACATCTTCTTTAACATCCTTAACTTCTTTAACTTTCCTTACTCGAAAACATTGACAATATCACAGTTTCTCTCCCAGTCATACAGAGTCTCCTTCTGTATCAGATAGTAGTTGTTCCAATACGACTTAAGCAGACTTATGTATTGCGACCTTGCGGCTTCCGCCTCCTGCTGTGCCGTGTTTAAGTCAGTCACGCTTACGGCACCCGTCTCAAATCTCCTTTTCGTGATGTCATATCTCTCATCGGCAATGTCTAAAGCCCTGAGTGCGTTTCGGCATTGCGACGCCTGGGCGTTATACTGCATGACACACATCCTCAGCGACTGTAGGTAAGTCTCGTGCGACTGCTCCACCCTGACCTTTGCGGCTTCCAGGTCAGCCTCCGCCATTTTCACCCTTCCCTTGCTCACTCCCCAGTCGAATATGGGCAACGACACCGAGAGACCTATTATTTCATTGTCCTTGAGTCCGCTATATGCTCCTTTAAGAGTCTCCGCAGTCCTGTTGAATCCTATTTCGCTGCTCAGCTGCATCTGCAGTCCCTTGTTAGCCTTTGCCTGTGCAAGTGACTTCCGGGCTTCCAGTATGCTGATTTGCTGCTGCATATTGTGGCTGGAATTATCCAATGCCCTTTCCACCACATCATTCACCGCTATTGCCTTGTCGCTTATGGTATATGGCGGCAGAAGTTCTATATCCTTGTAGTCGGCCATTCGCAGATAGGAGAACAGGCTGAACTTGCAGTTGTCGAGATTCAGAAGGTTGTTTGCCACTTCCACGTCAGCATTCAGCACCGACAGTTCGAGTTGCAGTATCTCACTTTTTGTCACAGTTCCAAGCGCATGCCGCTTCTTTGCTATTTCATACAGATACTCACGGTCTTTCTTGTTAGCCACGCTCTGCTTATACACCGACTGTGCCGACAGCACATTGAAGAACAAGTTCACCACCTGAATCCCCACATTCTCCATAGCCTCAAGGTATGCCCTCTTAGCCTGCTCATATTTCAGGGGTTCGGTCTTCTTTTGCCATTTCAAACTGTTGAAAGCCCTCAGCGGTTGGGTGTAGCTCAATCTAATGGGGCGACTGTTGTATGTAGTCTTGTCATAACTGTATTGGTCGAGTTTATACAGGTATGACTGCACCGACAGCTTACCTCCGAGAGCCACGATGTTCTGGTCGATTGACAACGATACGCTGTTGCTCATCGAGTTGTTCTCAACGTAAGATATTCTGCCATCGTCAAAGTTACGTGTCTCAACCATCGAGCGGTCGAACTGGAGCAGGTTGCCAAAGATATTGACCGACGGCAGCAACTCCGCCCTAAACGAGCGATAGCTCCAATACTGGCTCATATAGTTGAGCCGTGCCACCATAGCGTCATACGACCTCTCTCGTGCCATAGCTATAGCGGATGGCAGGGAGAGCGTGTTTTGTCCGAAGGCACATAGAGCCACGCCCCATACTATTATGATAAAAAAGCACTTATTCATTTTTTTCTTCTATTATATGTTTTGCCTCTTTCTTCATTTCTATCGTCGCAGGCGACTT
>CALZYS010000086.1 GCA_945830345.1 uncultured Prevotella sp. | reverse complement strand
CATACGGCGAAGACCCATATCTCACTTCGTTGATGGGACAGGCAGTGGTGCGTGGACTCCAAGGCCCCGAGACTGCCAAGCACCGCAAGCTCCTCGCCTGTGCCAAGCACTATGCCATACACAGCGGTCCCGAATGGAGCCGTCATACCGCCAACATCAACGACGTGTCGCCTCGCGACCTTTGGGAGACATATATGCCAGCTTTCAAGGACCTTGTTCAGAAGGCAAAGGTGAGGGAGGTGATGTGCGCCTATCAGCGTTGGGACGACGAGCCTTGCTGCGGTAGCACCAAGCTCCTTCAGCAGATACTGCGCGATGAGTGGGGATTCAAGTATATGGTGGTGAGCGACTGCGGTGCCATCGCCGACTTCCACATGAATCACAAGACCTCGTCAACTCCCTATCACTCGGCTGCCAAGGGAGTCATTGCCGGCACCGACGTGGAGTGTGGTTTCGGCTATGCCTATGCCAAACTGCCTGAGGCTGTGGCTAAGGGACTGATAAGCGAGAAGGAGATTGACAAGCATGTGGTGCGTCTGCTCGAAGCCCGATTTGAATTAGGTGAGATGGATGAGCATGAGGCATGCGAATGGTCGAAGATTTCTCCCTCTATCCTCAGTTGCAAGGAGCATCGCCAGCTCTCGCTCGATATGGCGAGACAGAGCATTGTGCTGCTTAAAAATGAGGAATTGCTTCCCCTTTCCAGGAAGCAGAAGATTGCTGTCGTCGGACCTAATGCCGACAATATCCCGATGATGTGGGGTAATTACAACGGCACTCCTAACTCCACTGTCACTATTCTCGATGGCATTCGCGCCAAGGTGGGCAAGAAGAACGTTACGTATCTCAAGGGATGCAACCTCACCGAGGAATGTGTTGTCAACAGCTTCCTGCAGCAGTGCTCTGCCGATGGCAAGAAGGGTATTCGAGGCACATTCTGGAATAACGTCAGCCGTTCGGGCAAACCAGTGACTAAGGAATACTACGTTAATCCTATCGCAGTGACTACAAATGGTCAGCACACCTTTGCCGATGGTGTGAAGATGGAGGATTTCTCGGCTCTCTACGAGACTACATTCATCCCCGAAAAGTCGTGCAAGGCGGTCATCCGAATGCAATACACCGGAGCTTTCTCGCTCAAGGTCAACGGCAAGACCCTCGCTGCCGACAGTACATGGCGCGACCAACCGATGCGCTTCGAACTCGATGTTGAGAAGGGTAAGAAATATGAGGTGGAACTGGCTTATCACACTGTGAAGACATGGGCTGCCAATATGAAACTGAATATCGGCGAGGAACTGCCAATCAATTATGATGAGACTATCCAAAAGCTCAAGGGCATTGAGACCGTCGTATTCGTAGGTGGTATATCTTCGCAACTCGAAGGCGAGGAGATGCCAGTGAGGATCGACGGATTCAAGGGTGGCGACCGCACTCATATCGAACTGCCCAAGGTGCAGCGCGAGTTTATACGCTATCTCGCCGAGGCAGGCAAGAAGATTGTCTTCGTCAACTGCTCTGGCTCTGCCATTGCCCTTGCTCCCGAGGCTGAGCGTTGTGCTGCCATCGTGCAGGCATGGTATCCCGGACAGGAGGGCGGCACTGCCGTTGCCGATGTCCTCTTCGGCGACTACAACCCCCAGGGCAAGCTCCCCGTTACGTTCTACAAGAGCAGCAGTCAGTTGCCCGACTTCGAGGACTACTCGATGAAGGGACGCACATATCGCTATTTCTCCGATCCCCTCTATGCCTTCGGATATGGCTTGAGCTACACGACGTTTAAGTATGAAAATATTAAAATATTAAAGAATGAAAGTTCTTCTAAGCAAGATATTCAGCCCGCAGGCCATTCTTCACTCTTCACTCTTCATTCTTCATTAAAAAACACCGGCAAGCGCGAGGGCACCGAGGTTGTTCAGGTGTATGTTCGCCGCTGCGATGATGCCGATGGTCCGCTGAAGACTCTCAAGGCCTTCGAGCGTGTGACATTGAAGCCTGGAGAGACTAAGAATGTGGAAATAAAGCTCGACGAGGAGGCATTCACTCTCTTCGACCCTGCGACAAACACAATGCGTGTCGTTCCCGGAAAGTATGAGGTGTTCGTAGGAAGCAGTTCACGCCCTGAGGACTTGCAGAAATTGGAGGTTGAATATTGAAGTTATTTAGGCACGGATTGACACGGCTTTTTTATAAAAAGACACGGCCAGACTGCGCGATGTTTAGGGCATTATTTGCTTTTAATGCTATACTAAAGTATAGCCGCGGATTATTAGTGCGGATAGCAAATTAAGCCGTGAACTTGCGCAAGCAAGCCGTAATCACGAAGTGTCGTGGAATAACAAAGCGCAGCCAAGCCGTGTCTTTTAACAAAAGCCGTGGTTTTCCGTGCCTAAAATAATAATAAATTAAGATTGATAGATTAATGAAGAAATATTGTATGATTGCTATTGCCCTGATGATGTCGGTGGCAATATATGCCCAAAGAGAAAAGTGGAAGGTCGCCGACAAGGGACCTTCCATTGAAAACTATTTTACTCCCGCAACGACTGAAGCGGCAATTCCCGACAACGATGGCTTTATCCGCCGATGGACACTCCTTGAGCCTATCGACAAGCCCAATCGTGGCAATACCGTCTTCACCGATTCCTATCTGCGTGAGCATCTCACGATGGAGTATTTCAAGGGACAGTTCACCCTTCAACCCAAGGACGGACAGAAGGTGAAGGCAGGAAAACAGAAACTGCAGTGGCATAAACTCGACAGTAAGCTTTACAACGTCAAACTGTTCCGCTTTGCCACAGGACTCGACAAACAGTATTACGGCATCATCTTCTTTGCCTATACAGTGATAGAGTGCGACGAGGACATTCCCGGAGTGCGCCTTTCAGTAGGCTCCAACTCCGCCTCAATGTGGTGGCTCAACGGCGAGGAGACTCTCATTCTCTCCGGCGACCGTCGTATGGTGGCCGACGACTGTATGTCGCAACGCATTACACTGAAGAAGGGTGTGAACATCCTTCGCGGTGCAGTGATCAACGGTCCTGGAATGAGCGATTTCTGTGTGAGATTTATTGACGAGAAAGGTAATCCTGTAAAGAATATCAGAGTAAGATGAGAAGCAAGACAATAGCAGTAATGGCAGCCATGACGCTTGCCACTACTATGGCAAAGGCGCAGATTGGTCAGCCATGGATTCACGACCCTTCTACGATTGCCGAATGTGACGGCAAATACTATACCTTCGGCACTGGCGGCGGAGGCCTTATCTCCGAGGACGGATGGACTTGGATGGGTGGGGCAGAGCGACCTGGTGGCGGTGCAGCCCCCGATGCAATCAAGATAGGCGACAGATACCTTATTATATATGGTGCCACGGGAGGCGGTCTTGGAGGCGGTCACAGTGGTGTCATCTATACCATGTGGAACAAGACCCTCGACCCCAAATCCCCCGACTTCAAGTTTTCGGAGCCTATCGAGGTGGTTCGCTCTGCCGACCTTGAGGACAACGATGCCATCGACCCCGGATTGCTGCTCGACCCCACTACGGGCAGGCTGTGGGTGTCCTATGGCACATACTTCGGATTCATCCGACTCATTGAGATCGACCCTAAGACAGGCAAGCGCGTTGAGGGCAACAAGGAAAAGGACATCGCCATCGACTGCGAAGCCACCGACCTGATCTATCGCAACGGATGGTATTATCTCCTCGGCACACATGGCACTTGCTGCGATGGCGTCAACTCTACATATAATATCGTGGCAGGACGCTCGCGACAAGTCACCGGACCTTATCTCGACAATGTTGGTCGTGATATGATAAAAGGTGGTGGAAAGATGGTCGTTCCCGCATCACGAAGAGCAGTGGGAGCAGGACATTTCGGTCGCACCGTCATCGATGAGGGTGTCGAGGTGACATCGTTCCATTATGAAGCCGACTTCGAACGCAGTGGTCGCAGTGTGCTCGCCATTCGTCCGCTGTTGTGGAAGAACGACTGGCCTGTGGCAGGCGAGCAGTTTGAGGGAGGCACAATGAGCATCGAGTCCGAACGCCGTGGATATGCACTTGAGCTGGCAGTCGATTTCGTACGCATAGAACAGGAACGACGAATGTGGTGGAGGATGGATCCAGCCGAACCCACCAAACCGCTTCCTTCGCAGACTCTCGACGACGTGAGGCAGACATGGCCCGAGGGCAATATCCCCGTGAGAGCAGGCGACAATATGTTCCGTCCGCATCAGCGTTGGACCATCACTCCTGTGCCCGAGGCAGGCGGCTATCTCAGCAACCCCTATTTCAAGATCACCATCGAGGGCACCAATCGCGCCTTGGCAGCAACAGCCGACAAGGAATTGGCTACCGTTCCCGAATATACGGGCGAGTCCAATCAACTATGGCGCATAGAGCAGCTCACCGACGGCACTTTCCGCATCATGCCAAAGACCATCCCCGGTGTCGAGGGCATCAACACCAAGTATTGCATCTACTCCGTAGCCGACAGTACTCCCACTCTCGCCGAATATGATTTCAATTCCGATAACTCAAAATGGAATTTCCGCAAATGAAAAAACTACTGACTACAATGGCTCTGATGGGGGTCGCCACCACTATGGTGATGGCGCAAAACCCCATCATCCGCGACCAATATTCCGCCGACCCCACGGCACGAGTGTTCAACGGACGGATGTATGTCTATCCGTCGCACGACATCGTGAGTCCTGTCGAGCCAGAGAAGAAATGGTTCTCGATGGAGGATTATCACGTCTTTTCGTCGGATAATCTCACCGACTGGACCGACCACGGCGTTATCGTCACCCAGAACAAGGTGCCATGGGTGAAGCGCGACTCCTACGCCATGTGGGCTCCAGACTGCGTGGAGAAGGACGGGCGATACTACTTCTATTTCCCCGCAGCTCCCCGTGGCGACAAGAAAGGCTTCGGCGTGGGAGTGGCAATAGCCAACAATCCTGAAGGACCATTCCAACCGATGTGGCGACCTATCGAAGGCCTTAATGGCATCGACCCCTGCGTGCTCATCGACCCCAAGGATGGCAAGTCGTATATCTATTGGGCAGGAATGGGTATGTGGATGGCACGCCTGAAGGACAACATGATGGAACTCGACTCCAAGCCCGAGCCAGTGAAAAACCTGCCCGAGGGATTCAAGGAAGGACCCTTTGTCTTCGAGCGCAAAGGTAAGTACTACTACACCTTCCCATGGGTGCGCGACTCTACCGAGACCCTTGCCTATGCCATGGGCGACTCGCCAATGGGACCGTTTGAGTTCAAGGGCGTCATTATGGAGGAATCTCCTGTGGCATGCTGGACAAACCACCATTCCATCGTTGAATACAAGGGACAATGGTATCTCTTCTATCATCATAATGACTATTCACCCACGTTCGACAAACTGCGTTCTGTCCGCTGCGATTCTCTCTTCTTCAATGCCGACGGCACCATTCGTCCTGTCGTTCCCACTCTCCGTGGCGTTGGCATAATATCCGCCCGCACCAAGATACAGATCGACCGCTATAGCCGTATATCAGGCGGAGCAACCATCGCCTTCCTCGATGAAACCGCATATTTTGACGGTTGGAAGACCATTTTCCCCAAGAAAGGGGCAGCGGTGTATTACAATCGGGTTGACTTCGGCAGCGAGGCGGTTAGCGAGGTTGTCCTTAGGGCTAAGTCTGCCTCCGCTGCACGCATAGCCATTAAGGCAGGCGGAAAACTCGTGGCGACGGTAGATATACCCAAGTCGTCCGCATGGCGCGACGTGAGAGTGAAAGTAAAGGATTCTCCACTTGGCGTGAATGACATCAACATCTCATTAATTAAAGGTAATATGACAGAGATTGACTATATCGGATTTGACATGCTTCCCTGGGAACAGGGAGCGATTAAATCGGGGAAATATCGCAATGTATTCAATGAAATGGGATGTTCCTATGCAGAGATTGACGCCAAACTGAAAGAGGCTTTCGACGGACTCTTCACTGGTCCCAACAAAGTGTATTTCGAGGTGGGCGACTCGATGGCATACATCTCCGACATCAAGAATCACGATGTGCGCACCGAGGGTATGTCCTATGGAATGATGATTGCCGTACAGTTCGACCGTAAGGACATCTTCGACCGCCTGTGGAGATGGTCAAAGCGATATATGCAGCATCAGAGCGGACAGCGCAAGGGCTACTTCCGTTGGAGCTGCAAGACCGACGGCACTCCCAATGCCCAAGGTGCAGCATCCGACGGCGAACTCTATTTCATCACCTCGCTCATCTTTGCCTCCAACCGTTGGGGCAACGTCACTGGCATCAACTATCTTGCCGAGGCGCAGAACATCCTCGACTGCTCGATGGCGAAAACGGGAATGACCGAGGCTGCACCGCTTATCAACATACAGAATAAGCTCGTCACCTTCACTCCCGACCCATTTGGAGGCCAGTTCACCGACCCCTCCTATCATATCCCCGTCTTCTACGAGATATGGGCGAAATATGCCGATGACGGTCGCTCGCAGTTCTGGCTCGATTGTGCCAAGGCATCCCGCGAGTATCTCCACAAGAGCGTTCATCCAGTGACAGGCCTTAATCCCGACTACAACAACTACGACGGTTCGCTCATGCATCGTGGCGGTGTCATTGGCGATGCCTTCCGTTATGACTCCTGGCGAGTGCCCATGAATATCGCCATGGACTATTCCTGGTCGTGTGCCGACCGCGAGTGGCAGCAGCAGTATGCCAACCGCATCCAGAACTTCTTCTATTCGAAAGGTATCGACACCTTCCTCGACCAATACAACATCGACGGCAGCGAGCCCGACGACATTCTCGATGCCGGAGGCTACAAGCGTCTGCGCCATTCCGTCGGTTTGGTTGCCACGTCGGCGGCAGTCTCCTTAGCTGCCACCCACGTTAAAAGTCGCGATTTCATCGAGCGTCTATGGAATTCCAAACACGTGCCCTACGACGATGGTTATTTCGATGCCTACTACGATGGCCTCGTCCGCCTCTTCGCCCTCATGCACCTCAGCGGGCGTTATCGCATAATTGAAAAGTAAAAAAAGCAATGGCAGTCAACTCTGGCTGCCATTGCTCTTTTTCAATTATCTCAAATCACAAATAATTCTCATTTTTCTTTGTCCTTTTATATGGCCCAGTACTCATACCTTATATTTCCTATATATTCCACTGTCATTATCCTTTAGGATATACTTGCGATACACCCACACTCGAAGCATGTTCTTGGCGTCATCGTCCAGACCTAAGCGGCGTCGCACCTCCACTACCTGGTCCTCAGTGAATTGCTCGGGCAACATCTCCAGCATGTTCTGTCGGCCTCGCTTGTGCACCACTCGCTCCTTTTGCTTCTCGTCGGTCATGTCGTCGCCAAAGTAGTGGCACTTGCACCACAGGTCGTAGTTGAGGCTCCACTCTGCAAACTTCTCTATCTCCTTCGACCACTGCATGCCATGGGCGATATACAACACCATTGCCTTGAGATAGGCTATCGTCACGGCACGATACGACAAGTCCTGATACACGTCGTCGCCCGTCAAGTCGCCTTCCCTCTGGCATTTGTCAAGCATCCTCTTCGCCATGCGCAATGCCTCGCGGCACACCACCGTACCTCGTGCCTCGTTCAGGCGGTCGATATATGGCTTGAGGTCGGCGGCAAACTGCTCGTCATACTTGCCATAGACGAAGGGCTTGGTCTTGTCGGGAATAATAGTCGAGATGTTAAGGCGTGAGAGGGTGCCATCCACCAAACTGCCGCGGAAGAACTTCTGCCCCTTGAGTATTGTGGTCGATGCATTCCAGTTCCAGCGCAGGGCCACCCTTGCCGTCACCGACTGCGTTCCCACTCGCTCCTGTCCATACATGCCGTTGTCGAAGCAAAGACAGATGATCTTGCCCACATCCTTGGTGCCGTTGGTGTGCAACTGGCGTAGCAGCTCTATCTCCTCCAAGTTGGTATATAGATACTTGCCCTTGGCGTCGTTCATCCTCTGCACGAAGGCGGCATTGGTCATGTCGCTCACCAACACCTGCACGCATAGGTCGTCCGGTCGCTTGGGCTTCTCCTTGTTGGCCCCCTTCTTGTTCATCGAGTCCTTCCACTCCTGCTCGCGCTCACGGTTCACCTTGTCGTGCTCCACGATGTCTGCCAGGATATACTCCACTGGCTTGTTCACCGCCGACTTTCCCGACGACTGCGGAGCGATGTTCACACTCATGAACGTAGCCTCCTTCTCAGTGCCGTCGATAAGTTCGAATTTCACCTGGTTCAAATGTATGCCAAGTGCGGGAAAAACACCGTTTGCCACCGACGGACGGCACACGTAAGGCACGTTTTTTATCAAATGAGCCACCAAAAACGGCAGTTTTCGAGGCATTGCAGGAGGTATTGTGTTCCTTAACTCTTTGTTATTCAACTTCTTAGTGTTTTCTGATATTTGATTTGCCATAATGATATATATATTTATTGTAATGTAATTATTGTAATGTAATGAAAAGTCGGTCAACGATGAGATGACCCTCGGGCACACTGCTGTATAGCCTTCCCTGTCGGAGCTCCTTCAGGTTGCGCTCGTCGAAGATTCTCTCCAACGCCTTTGCAGGGAACACACCCTCGCCCTTCGTCCACACAGGCGTGCCTCCACCTCTTTTAACATTAGGGAAGTCCGACGCCCACA
>CALZYS010000085.1 GCA_945830345.1 uncultured Prevotella sp. | reverse complement strand
TAACGCACCAAAAGTCGTTGCTTCATTTAAGCGGGTGCAAAGGTACGGAGTTTTTCGCTAAATTCCAAACCTTTTGCGCATTATTTATAAAAAAAGTGTTAAAAACACCGCTTTTCTGTATTTTTCCCCGTCGTAGAGCCAGTCTTCGAGATAGTGTGACTCCTCAAAACCGCAACTTTTGAACATATCTATGGATATTTTGTTACTTGCATCCACCACTGCATACAGTTGGTGAAGGTGTATCACCTGGCGCGAATAATCAATCATTTTTCTCACCATGCAACTACCATATCCCATATTTCGGTATTTCTTTCTCACCACCATTCCCAATTCTGCACGGTTGTGTCTCGGTTCGAAGTCGGTGATGTCAACTATTCCAACAACATCTCCCCCATCCTTCAGCTCTGCCACCAACCTCATCTGCCTGTCGGCATATATGTCGCATTTAGAGTTGGCTATGTAGTCATGCAGCAGATAGCGCGAATAGGGGACGGTGGTATATCCCACATTCCATAATTCGAGATCATTTTCTATAGAATACAGCACGTCGAGGTCTTCAGGCTCAAGTGCCCTAAGCATTATTTCATTCATAAATTTCCATTTGTGTGATGATAATATCCTTGTCCCTATGATACAATCCAAGTCTAACTCTCTCATTGGCGCTTCCACTCATCGCATTGATGATGTTGGAATAAGACGTTTCCGACGGATCGAACACTCTTATTGCGACATGCTGTCCCGCCTCATTGATGGAATCGATTACAGTGAGTCCCTTGCGCTTGGCAATGGCACGGCATCTCTGTTGCATGGAGTCGCTTCCTTCAAAATACAACATCGGGAACTCCGTGGAATATCTCCGGGCGAATCCCAATGACTTCTTCATCCTGCTCCACATGGCACTTGCGAGGGTCAGCATGGCAATAAAATACACTGCCACCTGGAGAGGCCAAATAATGAGCCACGACAGATGGCTATAATGCTTGCGCATGAATATGAGCATGGCATTATAGAACACATGTACATACACAAACGACGTTTTATGTGTGCTTTCACCTTTATAATGAATAATGTCAGCCGGCACAAACCAATTCTCCCATCCACCCTTTAGCAGTCGATAGGACAGATCAACATCCTCACCATACATAAAGTAGTCCTCGTCCAAAAGTCCTATTTCGTCGAGAGCCCTGCGCCGTATCAGAAAACAGGCTCCGCTCACCACCTCAATGCGTGATGCCGTGTCCCATGGCAACCAACCCATATAATATTTGCCGTATCTTGGATGGTCGGGCCATCTGCTGCATAGTCCTGACATCTTATAGAATGAGGTCATGGGCGATGGCAGTCCGCGTCGCGACTCACGTGCCAATGTTCCACAGTCGTTGTGCATTCTCACTCCTATGCCACCTGCCTTGGGATGGCTGTCGGCAAAGTCGAGCATCTGCCTGATTGAGTCCTCAGATACAATAGTGTCGGGATTTAGCAACAGCACATACTCTGCCTCCGACTGGCGTATGGCAATATTGTTGGCTTTGGAAAAACCAAGATTATGTCCGCTCTCTATCAGTCTGACTCCATCTATTTTGGAAATATAATCCACCGAACCGTCGCGCGAATGGTTGTCAACCACAACAATCTCGGAGTCAATGCCTCGCAGAGCCTTTTTCAGACTGTCGATACATTGCCCGACGTAATATTTCACATTGTAATTGACTATGACTACCGTAAGCTTCATTTTCTTGTTGCGGGATATATAAATGGCAGGCAGATGAGCAGAATCAGAGCCATATAGCCGAAGGTGGTGTTCATAAATAGATAATATAATAAGGTGTTCGCCAACAAGGGCAGTGTTATCATGAGAATCCTCACAACACTCCATGTCTTGAATGCCTTAACGTTGCCCTCGTCCAATCGTCTCTCCACATCCTTTGTCTTGAAGAGGCGCAGAGCCGTGGGAATAAGAACTATCGTGACAAGTTCCATGGCGATGGTCCACAGAAACTCATCCTGCGGCCTATCGACTAATACTCCCGACGGCAATATGTCGAGTTCATACAATGCGGCCACTACCACCGCCATGCCCGCAGTTGCCATGAATAGCGAGCGTAATAGATTTAATGTCTTTTTCATTGTCTTTATCAGTTTACGGGGGTACGGTTAACAATACTCCTGCCGAGCGTCAGTTCGTCGGTGTATTCCAGTTCGTCACCCACGGATATTCCTCTTGCAATCATACTCACCTTCACTCCCGTCTGGGCAAGGCGACGAGTGATATAGAAATTGGTGGTATCTCCCTCCATCGTGGAGGCAAGGGCAAGTATCACCTCGCCTATAGCGCCCTCTCCCACTCTTTCCACGAGCGAATCGATCTCTAAGTCGTTAGGACCTATGCCATCCATTGGCGAGATAACACCTCCAAGCACGTGATACAGTCCCTTGAACTGTTGGGTGGCCTCAACTGCCATCACGTCCTGCACGTTCTCCACTACACATATCATCGACTTGTCGCGTTGCGGATTGCTGCATATCGGACACAATTCGTCATCACTGATGTTATGACAGCAGCGGCATCGCTTTATCTCATGTCGCGCCTCCATCAGTGCCTGGGCGAGAGTGTCGGTCTGCGTCTCGTCCTGTCTCAACAAGTGGAGCACCAACCTCAGTGCCGTCTTACGTCCGATGCCTGGCAGTTTTGCTATCTCGCCCACCGCCTTGTCGAGCAGTGCTGAAGGATATCTCGTATTCATATAATTATAAATTATTTAAGTTTCGCATAAGCTCAACTTTTGTAGTTAAAAGGATTTATAAGAAGTTATCGCTCCCTGTGGTCGCTCTGGAAGATAAAGGACAATAGAAAAATCTATGTTTAAACATATGTCATCTATCTCCTTTTATCTCCTTTTTACTACTTGCGAAAGTCGAATTAATTATATCTCCGCAAGTTCAAGCCATCTCATTGACTTCTCGTCGATTTCGTCCTTGATGGCAGCAAGTCGTTTTGACTTCTCCGTCAGGGATTCTACATCGAGAGTGCCACTGCACAAGGCTTTCTCTATGCCATTCTGTTCCTCTTCCAATTGTCCTATTTCCTTTTCCAGTCGTTCCATCTCCATGCGTTCCTTGTAGGTCAGTTTGCGGGGTTTGTCTTCATTGCCGTCGCGCCTGCCTGTCTTTGCCGCCTGAGGTGCAGACTTCTTCTGCTGCTGTTCCGCCTCGCTCTTGGTCTTCATCGCCAACCACTGGCGATATTGCGTATAGTTGCCAGGGAAGTCCTGTATATCGCCATTGCCCTTGAACACGAGCAGATGGTCAACCACCTTGTCCATAAAATATCTGTCGTGACTCACCACTATCACACATCCAGGGAAGTTGGCGAGATATTCCTCGAGTATCTGCAGTGTCACTATGTCGAGGTCGTTAGTGGGCTCGTCGAGCACAAGGAAGTTGGGATTTCTCATCAGCACGGTGCAGAGATAGAGTTTGCGCCTCTCGCCACCGCTCAGTTTGTACACATAGTTATGTTGCTGTTCGGGAGTGAATAGGAAATATTGCAGCAGTTGGGATGCCGAGAGCTGGCGTCCGCCTCCAAGATTGATATACTCGGCAATGTCAGTGATTACATCTATCACCTTCTGCTGGTCGTCAAACTGCAGTCCTTCCTGTGAGAAATAACCGAATCTAACGGTCTCACCGATATCTATTTTTCCGGCATCGGGAGCCACCTTTCCGAGCAGCATCTTGATGAATGTCGATTTGCCCGTACCGTTGTTGCCCACTATTCCCATCTTCTCGTATCTTGAGAAGTTGTAGTAGAAGTCCTTCATGATGACAAGATTGTCGAAAGCCTTGGAGATGTATTGACATTCGAAGATCTTCGAACCGATATACACATTGGCCGACTTGAGCCTCAACTGTCTCTCCTCCATTCTCTGCTTCGCCACCTTCTCAAGTTCATAGAATGCGTCCTCGCGGTATTTAGCCTTGTGTCCTCTTGCCTGAGGCTGACGTCTCATCCACTCAAGTTCGGTGCGATACAGGTTATTGGCCCTTTCTATCTCCGCCCTCTTGTTGTCAATGCGTTCCTGGCGTTTCTCAAGATAATAGGCATAGTTGCCGCGATAGGTATATATGGTGCGGTCGTCGAGTTCGATAATCACCGAGCACACGCGGTCGAGGAAGAATCGGTCGTGTGTCACCATGAGCAACGTCTTGTTGCCACGCGACAGATAACCCTCGAGCCACTCTATCATCTCGAGGTCGAGGTGGTTGGTAGGCTCGTCGAGTATCAGCAGGTCGGGCTCGGTGATGAGCACGTTTGCCAATGCCACACGTTTCTGTTGTCCGCCGCTCAACTGTCCCATGGGCTGGTTGAGGTCGCGTATCTTCAGTTGGGTGAGCACCTGCTTTGCCTTGAGCACCTTTTCGTCCTCCCCCTCATGATTGAAGCATGCGTCGAGAACGCTCTCTTCAGGGTCGAACACAGGCGACTGCTCAAGTATTCCCACCTTTATGTCTTTTCTGAATATGATACTGCCCGAATCGGGCGAGTCGATACCCGCAAGCAGCGACAGAAGCGTGGATTTGCCTGTTCCGTTCTTGGCTATCAGACCCACTCTCTGCCCTTGTGCCACAGAAAAGCTGATGTTTTCAAACAGCCCGAGGGCACCAAACGACTTTGTCAGGTTCTGTACGTCAAGAAATGGTATTTCCGCCATGATTCTATTCTTTAGCCGCCAACTCCTTGTTTATTTCTTCGATATACCCGAGGATGTCGTCCCTGCCAGTCTTCTTCTCGCTCGACGTGATGAACATCTTGGGCATTTCCTCCCATGTCTCGCTCAATGTCTTCTCGTAGAGAGCCACGCTCGCCCTCATCTTGCTGACATTGAGTTTGTCTGCCTTGGTGAAGACAATGGCGAATGGTATGCTGCTCTCGCCCAACCAGTTGATAAACTCGAGGTCAATCTTCTGGGGCTCAAGACGGATATCCACAAGCACAAACACATTGACGAGCTGCTCCCTCTGCAGGATATATCCACGAATCATCTGGTCGAGTTTCTTTATCTCAGTCTTCGACCTCTTGGCATAGCCATATCCCGGAAGGTCAACGAGATACCACTCGCGGTTGATGATAAAGTGATTGATGAGCAATGTCTTGCCCGGTGTTGCCGAGGTCTTTGCCAATTTCTTGTTATTGCACAACATATTGATAAGACTCGACTTGCCCACATTCGACCTGCCTATGAAGGCGTATTCCGGTTTGTTGTCTGCCGGACACATCGACACGGTCGGTGCACTGAGAGTAAATTCGGCGTTCTTTATTTCCATTGTCCTTAAATTCTTTAACTTCCTTAACTTTTTTAACTTCCCAAAATCAATACACCCGAGGTCCGAAGATTTTCGTCCCGACCCTCACCATCGTACTGCCACATTCCACAGCGATGGGATAGTCGTCGCTCATGCCCCACGAACGCTCACGGAAGTAGTCGGCACCAGCAAAATAACGTTCCTTGACCTCGTCGAAGAATCGGCGTGCAGTCATAAACTCGCGCCTTATCTGCTCGTCGTCGTCCACGTTGGATGCCATCATCATCAGTCCGCATATCCTCACGTTCGTCATCTCGCGCCATTCGCCATCCTCGAGCAACTGCCGGCAGGCGTCGGGAGTGAGTCCGTACTTGGTTTCCTCCTCGGCGATATGCAGTTCGAGCAAAACGTCTATCACCCTGTCGTTCTTGGCGGCCTGCTTCTGTATCTCCTTGAGGAGTTTGAGCGAATCCACAGCATCTATCATCGAGATATATGGGGCGATATACTTCACCTTGTTAGTTTGGAGATGTCCGATGAAATGCCAACGGATGTCGTCGGGCAGTTCGTTCACCTTGCGCGACAGTTCCTGCTCATGACTCTCGCCGAATATGCGCTGCCCCTCCTGATAGGCGGCATCGATATATTCGGAGGGGTGGAACTTGCTCACTGCCACAAGTCTTACGCCTTCGGGCAATGAGCGTCTCACCTCATTCAGGTTTCCCTTTACGTCATACTCCATTTCCCTTACTTCCTCCTTTACTGCTGCTCGTATTCGGGTTTGTCTTCCTTTTCCTTCTGCTTGTATTCGAAGACGTCCATGATGTTTGTCTCGCTCACGTTGAGTGTCTGATAGTCAATCATCGTGCCGCCCATCACCTCGTCGATATTCTTGATGGCCGAGTTGATGTTGCCTGCGTTCACAAGATAGAACACCGATGTCTTCTTCTCCTTGTCGGTTTTCTCGTCGAGGGTAATGAAGGCGAGCTTTGCCTTATACCACTTGTCGGCCAAGTCGCTGTCGGCAAAGAATATCTCCTTATACTGGGCTATCTTCAGATCAACAATGTCTATCTCGCCACTCACGTATGAAGACATCTCCTCCATGATGCGCTCCTCAGCCTCACTGAAACTGAGTGCATCCACGGTGTATATCTCTACCACCTTCTTGGGCATTCCGTCTTCCATTGTCTTCTCGTAACGTACCTTACATTCAAACCAAATTGCTGTTCTACTTCTCATTTTTCAATTCTTTAATATTTTAATTTAAGTTTCACATTTGCTTAACTATGGTATTTAAAAGGAGTTATAAGAAGTTATCGCTCCCTATGGTCGCTAAGGAAGATAAAGGACAATAGTAAATTCCAGTCTTAATACATATGTCATCTATCTCCTTTTATCTCCTTTTATCTCCTTTTTACTACTTCCGAAAGTTGAGTGTAATCACTTCTGTATCCCATTCTTCTGAATGGTCTTTTTCTTTGCCTCAGTAATCTTGTCGATTATCTGTGTGGCTATGAGCTGACCCTTCTCATTACTTATATTTGCCTCGCTCGCCAGTTTCTGCTGCAACTCCATAAGCTCTCCAAATACCTTTTGGCTCGATGCCATGAAGTTCTTCTCGCTTGCGCCCATGTGCTCGGCATCATACACCTTTGAGAGAATGCGGTCGGCCTCTTTCTCAAACTGCTTTCTGAATATCTCCTCGCCCTTCTTTTGGTATTCCTCCATCTGCTTACGCTTCTCAGCCGGGAGTTTGCCCAACGAGTCACCACTGATGACACCCAATTCGGTGGCAGGGTCAAAACCATCGTCAAGCAAATCGTCGGTTGACTGCTTGGGGGCGGGTTTGACATATTCTATTTCCTGTGGCTCGGGAGTCAGTCCGAAATACACGCCCACAATCACCAATGCTGCGGCAAGGGCTGTAAGGAACATTACCACTGACCCTCGTGCTCCCTTCAGTCGCTTCAATGCGGTGCGCATCTCTCCCACACTCTTATATCTGTCCTCGGGCAGATCCTGTGTAGCCTTCTTCACCACTCGCTTGTATTCAAACGGCATGTCGCTCGTCGAATAGAGCCACTCGATAAACTTACCAATCGAATACACATCGCTGCGCTCGTCCACACTGCCACCTGCCAACACCTCGGGAGCCACATAGTCGACTGTGTCACGATAAATGGCTTTCTGATCGTTCATATTGATATAGAAAGACCCGTGCGACAGCAACAGCAGTTTGTTGTCGCCTACTCTCGCCAGCACATTGTCGGGAGCATAGCATAGGTGCTGCACTCCTTTCTTATTTATATATTCGGCAACGTCAAAGAGTTGCTGCATGACCTCGTAGAGAAATTCCTTGCGTCCCACGAGCGAGGGCGACTCAAAAAGCAGTCGCGAGAAAGTCGTGAACCGCCCCTTCTCTACCTCCAGAGTCTTTGGCTCGCCATCCTTGGTTTCACCTATCACGAAGTGCAACTGATGGGGAGAGTTGAGTTTGGCATTCTCCTCACATTCATGCCTTACGTTCTTTGCAAATAGCACACTGTCTGAGAGATGGCGGCGAAGATCGATCACATTGTCAAACTTCCCCTCTCTCAGCTTCTTGTGAAAAAAACCGATGGGCAGCAAAGCCCCTTTTGCAATTTGCACGTTGCCCGAAGACAACATCTCTTCATAGTTCATATTCTTCTGTGTTTGAATAAATATTCTGCAAAATTACAACTTTTAGTCGAAAATACACAAAAGATGATGAAAAATTATGTTAATAGCCAATATTTGCCTCCAATTATTTTGTAGATTGTCAGAAAAACACTACCTTTGCACCCAAAAAAGTAAAAAGAATGCCGGAAATATCAGTTCGCGGACTTGAGATGCCCGAATCTCCCATCAGGAAACTCGCCCCTCTCGCCGCAGCAGCAAAAAAGCGTGGCACCAAGGTGTATCACCTCAACATCGGACAGCCCGACCTGCCCACGCCAAAAGAAGGACTTGATGCGCTCAAGCACATCGACCGCAACATCCTCGAATATTCACCCTCGCAGGGCTACCTCAGCTACCGCGAGAAACTTGTTGACTATTACAAGAAGTACAACATCAACGTCACAGCCGACGACATCATCATCACGTCGGGCGGCAGCGAGGCTGTGTTGTTCGCTTTTATGTCATGCCTCAACCCTGGCGACGAGATTATTGTGCCCGAGCCCGCCTACGCCAACTATATGGCGTTTGCAATATCGGCTGGAGCGAAGATACGCACCATTGCCACCACGATCGAGGAGGGATTCTCACTGCCCAAGGTGGAGAAATTCGAGGAACTTATCAACGATCGCACCCGTGCCATCATGATATGCAATCCCAACAACCCCACGGGCTATCTCTACACTCGACGCGAGATGAACCAGATACGCGACCTCGTGAAGAAGTACGACCTCTACCTCTTCTCGGATGAGGTGTATCGCGAATATATCTACACTGGTTCGCCTTACATTAGTGCATGCCATCTTGAAGGAATCCAGCAGAATGTCATCCTAATCGACTCGGTGTCAAAGCGTTATTCTGAATGTGGTATCCGCATCGGAGCACTCATCACCAAGAACGAGGAGGTGCGCAAGGCTGTGATGAAATTCTGTCAGGCACGCCTCTCCCCTCCCTTGATAGGACAGATTGT
>CALZYS010000084.1 GCA_945830345.1 uncultured Prevotella sp. | reverse complement strand
ATAAAATAAGGTGAAAATGTTTGGCTATCTCGCAAATAATTAGTACCTTTGCACCCGAAAAATAAAATATTGATATAGAAGAAGAAATGATTACAGTTACAAATCTTGCGATTCAGTTTGGAAAGAAGGTCCTCTACAAGGACGTTAATCTCAAGTTTACAAGCGGCAACATCTATGGCGTGATCGGTGCCAATGGTGCCGGAAAATCAACACTTTTGCGCGCAATAAGCGGTGAATTGGAGCCCAACAAGGGTACGGTGGAGATGGGACCGGGAGAGCGACTCTCGGTGCTCGAACAGGACCACTTCAAATACGACCAATACAGTGTGAGAGACACTGTGCTCATGGGCCATCAGCCTCTATGGCAGAACATGAAGGAGCGCGAGGCTCTATATATGAAGGAAGACTTCAACGAAGAAGACGGCATAAAGGTGGCCGAACTGGAAGACAAGTTCGCACAGATGGACGGATGGAACGCCGAGAGCGATGCCGACCAGATGCTGTCGAACCTCGGAATCATGGACGACAAGCACGACAAGATGATGAGCGAACTGTCGAACAACGAGAAGGTGCGCGTGATGCTTGCCAAGGCTCTCTTCGGACATCCCGACAACCTGCTGCTCGACGAGCCCACCAACGACCTCGACCTCGACACCGTGATGTGGCTTGAGGAATACCTCAGCAATGTGGAGCAGACAGTGCTCGTAGTGAGCCACGACCGCCACTTCCTCGACGCCGTATCCACACAGACAGTGGATATCGACTTCGGCAAGGTGACAGTCTTCTCGGGCAACTACTCGTTCTGGTATGAGAGTTCGCAGCTCGCCCTTCGTCAGGCTCAGAACCAGCGTCAGAAGGCTGAGGAAAAGCGCAAGGAACTGGAGGAATTCATCCGCCGATTCTCTGCCAATGTGGCAAAGAGCAAGCAGACAACATCACGCAAGAAGATGCTTGAGAAACTGAACGTCGAGGAGATACGCCCATCATCACGCAAGTATCCGGGAATCATCTTCCAGATGGAGCGCGAACCAGGAACGCAAATCCTCGAAGTGGAGGGACTGAAGGCCGTGGAGCCAGACGGAACTGTGCTCTTCGACAATGTGAACTTCACAATAGAGAAAGGCCAGAAGACAGTATTCCTGAGCCACAATCCCAAGGCAATGACTGCCCTCTTCGAGATAATCAACGGCAATCGCAAGGCCGATGCCGGAGAGTACAAGTGGGGAGTGACTATCACTACCGCCTATCTCCCACTCGACAACACCGATTTCTTCCAGAGCGACCTCAACTTGGTGGATTGGCTTAGCCAGTATGGCAAGGGCAACGAGGTGCAGATGAAGAGTTTCCTCGGACGTATGCTCTTCAAGGATGAGGACGTGCAGAAGAAGGTGAACGTGCTCAGCGGAGGCGAGAAGATGAGATGCATGATAGCAAGAATGCAGCTCAAAAACGCCAACTGCCTCATTCTCGACACACCCACCAACCATCTCGACCTCGAGAGTATTCAGGCTTTCAACAACAACCTGGTACAGTTTAAGGGCAATATCATCTTTGCCAGCCACGACCACGAGTTCATACAAACCGTTGCCGACCGTATCATCGAACTTACTCCGAGCGGCACCATCGACAAACTGATGGAGTACGACCAGTATATATACGATGAAAATATCAAGGAACAGAAGGCAAAAATGTACGGAACAACAAAATAGGCACGATTTTTGCAGTGAAGGCTTATGAAACGTAAATTTTGGAAGATTATGAACAAGAAAGACATTAATATCGATGAACAGACAGAATGTCAGGACAATATGACTGACATGAAGGAGGAAACTCTGGAGCAAACAGCTGGACAGCCATCGGAACAATCAGCCGCTGACGCAACTGACACTGGTGCTGATGAGACAGGAAATGCAGGCATTTCCGAAGAATCCGACAAATCCTCGGAGGATACCTCCGAGGAGAATAAAGAGGAGAAATCCCCCCTCGAAGCCGCTCAAGAGCAGATAGATGAGCTGAAAGACAAATACCTGCGCTCGGTGGCTGAATTCGACAACTACCGCAAGCGCACTCTCAAGGAGAAAGCCGAACTGATACTCAACGGTAGCGAGAAGGCCATTGATGCCGTATTGCCTATCCTCGACGATATGGAGAGGGCTATCGCCAACGGCGAGAAGACCGACGACCCGAATGTGCTGCGTGAGGGTATGCAACTGATATATGCCAAGTTCCAGAAGGTGCTTGAAGGACTTGGCGTAAAGGAGATTGAGACTGCCGATGCCGACTTCGACACCGACGTGCACGAGGCAATAGCCATGGTGCCGGGAATGGGTGACGACAAGAAAGGCAAGGTGCTCGACTGCGTGCAGAAGGGATATAAACTCAATGACAAGGTGATCAGGCATGCCAAAGTGGCAGTGGGACAGTGAAAATTGAAATATTGAAATATTGAAAAGTTCATTCAAATATTGAAATATGGCTAAGAGAGATTACTATGAGGTGCTTGGTGTTGACAAGAGCGCCTCGGAAGACGAAATAAAGAAGGCATACCGAAAGATTGCCATCAAATACCACCCTGACCGCAACCCCGGCAACAAGGAGGCTGAGGAGAAATTCAAGGAGGCTGCCGAAGCATACGACGTGCTTCACGACCCACAGAAGCGACAGCAATACGACCAGTTTGGATTCAACGGTCCTGGTGCGGGATTCGGCGGAGGAAGTGGATTCGGCACAAGTATGAACATGGATGATATCTTCTCCATGTTCGGCGACATCTTCGGTGGTCATGCCGGATTCGGCGGCTTTAGCGGATTCGGCGGTGGCGGACAAAGACAACCGCAGCAGCACCGCGGCAATGACCTGCGCCTGAAGGTAAGACTGACCTTGAGCGAGATAGCCACTGGAGTCACCAAGAAATTCAAGGTGAAGAAGGATGTAGCATGTCAGCATTGCGGCGGCAGTGGAGCTGAAGCCGGAAGCGGTATGGAAACATGCCAGACCTGCCATGGTTCGGGATATATCACCCACACCACACAAAGCATCTTCGGAATGATGCAGACACAGGGTGTTTGCCCTACTTGTGGCGGTGAAGGCAAGGTGATCAAGAACAAGTGTAAGGAGTGTGGCGGCAGCGGTGTAGTCAAGGGTGAGGAGGTTGTCGAAATCAATATCCCCGCTGGTGTTGCCCAGGGAATGATAGTAAATGTTCCCGGTAAGGGTAATGCTGGCCGACGCAACGGTATCAATGGCGACATCCAGGTGCTTATCGAGGAAGAGCCCAACGATACATTTGTCAGAGACGGCAACAACCTCATCTATAACCTTCTGCTCGACTTCCCCACAGCTGCCTTGGGCGGCGAGGTGGAAATACCCACAATATCAGGCGGCAAGGTGAGAATGAAGATTGAACCCGGAACACAACCGGGAAAGACCCTTCGACTCAGAGGCAAGGGACTTCCTGCCGTACAGGGATATGGCAGAGGCAATGGCGACCTGATTGTGAACATCAGCGTATATGTGCCTAAGACTCTTAGCCGCGAAGAGAAGAAGGCTCTCGAAGGAATGAAGGACAGCGACAACTTCAAGGGCGACTCTGCCACAAAGCAGTCGATATTCCAGAAATTCAGAAATTACTTCAATTAATATATAATAATGTAGGTCTATGACATACCGCGAGACTACTGAATACCTGTTCAACCAACTCCCGATGTTTGAGCGCAACGGGGCGAAGGGATATAAGAATGGACTTGACAACAGTCTGTCGCTCGACGTCCACTTCGGTCATCCCCATTGTTCATACAAGACAATACATGTGGCAGGCACCAACGGCAAGGGCTCATGCTCAAGTATGATAGCCGCTTTGCTGCAGACCGCCGGCTATAAGGTGGGACTATACACATCGCCCCATCTTGTGGATTTCAGGGAGCGTATTAGGGTGAACGGCAGAATGGTAAGCGAGCAGTATGTCATAGACTTTGTTGAAAACGAACGCCACTTCTTCGAGCCTATGCGCCCCTCATTCTTCGAACTGACCACAGCCATGGCATTTAAGTATTTCGAATACATGAAGGTGGACATAGCAGTGATTGAGACAGGACTTGGCGGGCGACTCGACTGCACCAACATTATCAATCCGATATTGTCGGTAATCACCAATATCAGTTATGATCATACCCAATTTCTTGGCGACACATTGGCAAAGATAGCCACAGAGAAGGCTGGCATCATCAAGGATGATGTCCCCGTGGTAATAGGCAATGCCAATGAGGAGACCAAACCCGTATTCCTGCGCAAGGCACTTGAAACCCATTCGGAGATTATCTTCGCACAGGATGACAGCAACAAGGAAGTGTCGAAAGTTAATAAGGTGGACGACTCCACCTTATTATATATAACAAGAAGCTTTGGAGACATCAAGTGCTCACTCAACGGCTGCTACCAAGAGGAAAATGTCAACACAGTGCTTGTGGCGGTCAAGAATCTCATGAAGCAAGGTTATCTGTGCGAATGTATCACGGAAAACGGACGCAAAAGCATGTACCAGGAACTGACAGATGCATTGATGAATGTGACAAAACTGACAGGATTGAGAGGCAGATGGCAGACTGTGAAGACAGCGCCTAAAGTAGTGTGCGACACTGGTCATAATCTTGCAGGATGGCAATTCATTAGCCGCCAATTGGCAGCCACCGAATCTAAGCAGAAGCATATAGTATTCGGCATGGTGGACGACAAAGACATCGACAATGTGATAAAACTGCTTCCGAAAAACGCAATATTCTATTTTACCGAGGCAAACAACCACAGAGCACTACCATGGCTCACTATTCAGGGGAAAGCAGTGGCCAATGGATTGATTGGCGGTGGCTATCCTACTGTAAAAGAGGCATTTGCGGCTGCACTCAAAAATGCTGCCCACGATGATTTTATATTCGTCGGAGGCAGCAGTTACGTGGTGGCAGATTTCCTAAAAGAGTGCATTTAGGTGTTTTTAACACACAAAAAACATTTTTTTTGCCGATAAACTTGTACATGTCGGATTTTTTTTGTTACTTTGCAGACAAGAATGAGTAACTAAAAACATACGATTATGACAAGTAATTCAGAAACAGCGAACTTGTGTGGTCTGAATCGTAAGGATTTCCAGACTACCATCAACGGTAAAAAGACCGATTTATACATTTTGCGCAACCGTAAAGGTTACGAAGTGGCAATCTCTAATTATGGCGGAGCTATCTGTGCCATAATGGTTCCTGACAAGGACGGAAACGTGGCTAACGTGATCCAAGGCTTTGACAGTATCAAGGCTCTTATGGAGACCAACGAGATCTACCGTTCCACTCTTATCGGACGCTATGGCAACCGTATCTGCAAGGGTAAGTTCACGCTCAACGGCAAGGACTATCAGTTAGCGCTCAACGACGGTCCCAACCACCTGCACGGAGGAAACAAGGGTTACAACATGAGAGTTTGGGACGCTCGTCAGATGGGTCCTCGCTCATTGGCTCTCAACTACACTTCACCCTATGGTGAGGAAGGTTTCTCGGGCGAAGTGAAGGTGACAGTGGAATTTACATTCACCGACGACAACGAACTTGTAATTGAGTATCTCGCCACTACCAACAAGAAGACGATCATCTGTCTCACTCACCACGCATTCTTCTCATTGGCAGGCATCGCCAATCCTACTCCTACAATTGAGGAGCAGATATGCCAGATTAATGCCGATTTCTATCTCCCGATTGACAATACAAGTATTCCTACCGGTGAGATTCTCAAGGTGGAGGGCACTCCGTTTGACTTCCGTCAGCCCAAGGCATTCGGTCTTGAGATTGACGCTGATAACGAGCAGATTAAGAACGGTAGCGGATACGACCACAACTATGTTCTCAACAAGAATGAAGAAGGCGAGTTGAGCTTTGCAGCCAAGGTGGTAGAGCCAAAGAGCGGCCGTTCATTGGAGGTATATACCACCGAGCCGGGTGTTCAGCTTTATACAGCCAATTTCTGCAATGGTGCAGTGGGTCAGCATGGAGCTACATTCCCCAAGCGCTCAGCCGTTTGCTTGGAGTGCCAGCACTTCCCCGACTCTCCCAACCGTCCATATTTCCCGTCTGTTATCCTGCGCCCGACAGAGCAGTATAAGCAGAAGACTATATATAAGTTTGGAGTGGAGTAATTCAATTATGAATTAATAATTAAAGATTAAGAATTAAGAATTAAGAATTAAGAATTAAGAATTAAGAATTAAGAATTAAGAATTAATAGAAATGAGTCAGAAACAAACTCCGAACTATACGTTCGCGCTTATAGTGGTGTTTATCGTATGCTTCCTTATAGGATTTGTCACCACAATGAACAATTCGATGATTCCGTTCTGCTCCAAGGCATTCAATCTGACAGCTCAGGACGGTCAATATGTTAACTCGGCATTCTATGGTGCCTACCTGTTGGCAATTCCTTTCTCTCTGTTGATGAGCAAGATTGGATATAAGGGAACATTGGTGCTCGGTCTTGCCGTAGTAGGTGTAGGTTTTGTAATTAACTCCATCGGCATCAATGCCGCCATTTCAGCCGGTGCAAATGTTTATGCCGTATTCCTTGGCACAATGTGTCTCGTGGCTATGGGTATCGTGATGCTTCAGAATGTTGCAAACCCATACGTGATGGTTCTCGGTTCGCCTGAGAAAGGTGCATTCCGCATGACACTATCGCAGGCTCTGAACTCGGTGGCAACAACGGTAGCTCCCATCTTCATCACCCAGATTATCATTGCAGGCAAGACTCCTGCCCCGGAATATGTTCCCGGTCCGTATCTCGGTCTTGGTATATTCACTATTGTAGTATGCGTGATACTCGTTTTGCTGAAGCTTCCGAAGATTGATGAGGGTAAGCAGGCAGAGGATGCCGGTGAGCACCGCGAATACAAGAGCAGCGTGTTTAAATATCCTCATGTATGGCTCGGCGCACTTGGAATCTTCGCCTATATGGGAGTTGAGATTGGTGTACCTTCAATGTTAAAGTATCGATTTGAACTTCTGCCAGAATACGCTGGTATTGACGTCTCTGACGTTGTTACAAGCTACCTCTCGTTCTATTGGGGCGGCATGATGGTTGGCCGATTTGTAGGTGCCGGTATCCTTACCAAGTTTGAGCCTCGCAAGTTGTTGACATCTTGCCTCTGCCTCGGTGCAGTGTGCATCCTTCTGTCACTTCTCTTCTCAAGCAGTATGTTGGGTATTTGGTGTATGTTGGCAGCAGGTTTGTTCCATTCAGTGATGTGGCCACTTATCTTCAACCTCGGTCTTCAGGAACTTGGTCCTCACACCAAGGCTGCATCAGGTGTCATTAACACAGGTGTTATCGGAGCAGCCGTTCTTATGCCACTTATGGGTGCCATTGTTGATATGACTGGTGTTATTATCGCCATGTGCTTCCTGTTCATCTTCTACGCATACATTATATGGTTCTGCAACTGGGGTAGCAAGATTGGACTTAGGTGATAAAGAATTATAGAAAAGAATATTTTTTTAAACATACATTATTATATAATAAAAGAGTTATGGATATTGAATTTGTAAGAAGCCGTTTTATCAAGCATTTCGACGGCAAGACAGGAAACATATACGCCTCTCCTGGACGTATTAACCTCATCGGCGAGCACACCGACTACAATGGTGGTTTTGTATTCCCAGGAGCAGTTGACAAGGGAATGATGTGCGAGATTCGCCCTAATGGCACTGACACTATACAAGCCTACTCTATCGACCTCAAGGATCGTGTGGAGTTCAAGGTTGACGATCCCAACGGACCTCGTGCAAGTTGGGCACGTTATATATATGGTGTAGTGCAGGAAATGCGCAAGTTGGGCGTTGATGTCAAGGGATTCAACACTGCCTTTGCAGGCGATGTGCCTCTTGGAGCAGGAATGTCTTCATCTGCCGCACTCGAAAGCTGCTTTGCATTTGCCATCAACGACCTCTTTGCCGACAACCGTATCTCAAAGTGGGATCTCGTATTGGTTGGTCAAGCCACTGAGCACAAGTACTGCGGAGTGAAATGCGGTATCATGGACCAGTTTGCAAGCGTGTTCGGAAAGTCGGGTTGCCTCATGCGTCTTGACTGCCGCAGCCGTGAGTTTGAATATTTCCCCTTCATGCCCGAAGGCTACAAGCTCGTATTGCTCGACTCTGTGGTTAAGCATGAGTTGGCAGGTTCGCCCTACAACGACCGTCGCAACAGCTGCGAGAATGTTGTTAAGCATATTGCCGCCAAGCATCCAGAAGGCAAATTCGAGACTCTGCGCGACTGCACATGGGAGCAGCTTGAGGAAGTAAAGGCTGAAGTGGGCGAAGAGGATTATCGCAGAGCAAAGTTTGTCCTCGGTGAGAAGGATCGCGTGCTTGCAGTGTGCGAAGCACTCAATGAAGGCGACTACGAGACTGTAGGCCAGAAGATGTATGAGACTCATGAAGGTCTGTCAAAAGACTATGAAGTGTCGTGCGAGGAACTCGACTATCTGAATGACATCGCCAAGGAAAATGGCGTTACTGGTAGCCGTATCATGGGTGGCGGATTTGGCGGTTGCACTATCAACCTTGTCAAGGCAAACATATACGACAAGTTTATTGCCGACGCTAAGGCTAAGTTTGCAGCCAAATATGGCCATGAACCAAAGGTATATGACGTTGTCATCGGCGATGGTTCGAGAAAAATTTGCTAATAAGTCAACATATTCATAATTTAATAGAATTAATTAAAATCATCGGGGGGATAGCAAGACGTGATGTCATTCTATTCCCCCGCTTTTTCTCCTTAACTACAACCAATTCTTAGTTAATAGAACTTAAATAAGTGTACAAAGTACAATAAAAGTGTCAAAAATACACTTTTAACGAAAAAAAAAGGAGAAAATGCATTGTCAATTCAAATCTTTATTGTAATTTTACACCCGAAATAAGCAATCGTGCTATATCAACAACTAAAAACATCATAAAGATGAAGAAATTTAAG
>CALZYS010000083.1 GCA_945830345.1 uncultured Prevotella sp. | reverse complement strand
ATCAAGATACATGTGGGTTCAGCCCTCACCGACCTTGGCGACGAG
Source organism: uncultured Prevotella sp. (assembly GCA_945830345.1). GTDB lineage: Bacteria > Bacteroidota > Bacteroidia > Bacteroidales > Bacteroidaceae > Prevotella. Next base: position 9,045 of record CALZYS010000083.1, on the reverse strand, counting down.
GCTCCCGAGGACTACGTGGTGCACGGTCCTAACCGTATCACCGCCCTGCCTATGGAGGTGCCTGTATGCTATCAGGAAATAGCCCACTGTCTGGACAAGACCGTGGCAAAGATTGAGAACGCAGTGCTCTCGGCTCTTGAGAACACTCCTCCCGAGCTTTATGCCGACATCGTCAAGAACGGTATCTACCTCAGTGGTGGCGGTGCTTTGCTCCGTGGACTCGACAAGCGTCTGCAGGACAAGATCAACATACCGTTCCACATTGCCGAAGACCCATTGCACAGTGTGGCTAAGGGTGCCGGCATAGCATTGAAGAACGTTGACAGATTCTCATTCCTGATGAGATAACATGCGCAACCTACTCGAATTTCTATCGAAGTACTATCATTGGCTGCTGTTTGCAGTGCTCGAAGTGTTCAGTTTCATACTGCTCTTCCAATTCAACAACTATCAGGGCAGTGTGTGGTTTTCGTCGGCCAACGCCGTGGTGGGAAAGCTATACGAACTCGACGCTGACGTTGAGTCGTTCTTCTCGCTTACTAAGGTCAACAAAAGCCTCACGCTGCGCAATTTCTATCTCGAACGTCAGGTCAACCAATTGTCGAGGCTCTATGCCGACCTGACGAAAGACACGACAATAGCCGAGCGCAATGAATTGGAGTTTCTGAGCAGATATAAGCTGATACCAGCCAAGGTGGTAAGCAACTCTGTTGACCGCAACGACAACCTCATGACCATCGACCGCGGACTAAAGGACGGTGTGGAGAAAGATATGGGAGTGGCGTGCGGCAATGGCGTGGTGGGAGTGGTGTATCTCGTGTCCGACCACTACTCGGTTGTGATGCCTGTGCTCAACTATCATTCGCGCATCAGTTGCGCCATACGCAACCGTGGTTATTTCGGTTATCTGAAATGGCAGGGGGGCGACGCAAGCATAGCCTACGTGGAGGACGTGCCCAGGCATGCCAAATTCAAGCGCGGCGACTGGGTGGAGACGAGCGGCTATTCGTCGATATTCCCACCGGGAGTGCTTGTGGGCAAGATTATCGAGGTGTATAACTCGCGCGACGGACTGTCGTACAGGCTCAAGGTGCTGCTGTCCACCGACTTCGGCAATGTGCGCGATGTCTGTGTGATAAGCGACAAGGGAATAGCCGAGCGTACCCGACTTATGGAGGCAGCCCGCGACTCAATGGCACGGGGCAACAAGGAATGACAGAAAGGAAATAATAAAAGAGATGACGATCGACTTTTTAAGGCAATTAGGCTTTTTCGCCGTGCTCTGTCTGGCACAGGCGTTCGTGTTCAACCGCATCCATCTTTTTGGATGCGCCACACCTCTTATATATATATATATGATAATGAAGCTTGAGCGCAACTATCCCAAATGGGGAGCCTTGCTCTGGAGCTTTGCCCTCGGACTGACAGTGGATGTCTTGTCCAACACCCCCGGCGTGGCAGCGGCATCGCTCACGCTCATAGGAGCCATACAGCCTTATTTCATGGAACTGTTTGTGCAGCGTGACGCCGCCGACAACCTGTCGCCCTCGTTCAAGTCGCTTGGCTATGGCAAGTTCTGCTTCTTTGCCTCCACTCTCACCTTGCTCTATTGTACGGTGTTCTTCACGCTTGAGACCTTCAGCTTTTTTGATCTTATGCAGTGGATTGCCCAGATAATTGGCAGCACACTGATTTCATTGGTGATAATACTCACAATAGAAAGCGTCAGGACAAAGTGAAGGACTACGGATTAGAGAACAGGAAATACGTCATCGGCGGTGTGGCTATATTCATCGTTGTCGTATATATTCTGCGGCTATTTGCGTTGCAGATTATGAGCGACGACTACAAGAAGAATGCCGACTCTAACGCGTTTCTGAAGAAAATCGACTATCCGTCGCGAGGAGTAATCACCGACCGCAACGGAAAGTTGCTCGTATTCAACCAACCTTCGTACGACGTGATGATTGTCATCAACGAGGCACGCAACAGGCTCGACACACTCGAGTTCTGCAATGCCCTCAATATCACCAAGGAGGAATTCGACAAGCGAATGGAGACAATCAAGGACCGCTCTAAGAATCCCGGATACTCACGATTTACCCAACAGCTCTTCATGAGCCAGCTGTCCGACAAGGACTTCAGCATATTCCACGAGAAGATGTTCCGCTTCCCCGGTGTGTATATACAGCGCCGAAGCATACGCCACTACCAATATCCTGTGGCAGCCCACGTGCTTGGCGATGTGGCTGAGGTGTCGCCTGCCGACATTGAGGAGGACGAATATTATCAGCCTGGCGACTATATCGGTAAACTCGGAGTGGAAAGAAAATACGAAAAGCAACTGCGAGGCGAGAAGGGAGTGCAGATATTGCTGCGCGACGCCCACGGACGAATACAGGGAAGCTATCAGAATGGGGCTCTCGACAAGCGACCTGTTCCGGGAAAAAACCTCACTCTCGCCATCGACTACGACCTGCAAGCCTTAGGCGAGAGGCTTATGGAGGGCAAGATAGGCAGTATCGTAGCCATCGAACCTTCGACGGGCGAGGTGCTGTGCATGGTGTCGTCGCCAAATTATGACCCGCGTATAATGGTGGGAAGGGCGAGAAGCAAGAACCACCGCCGACTGAGCACCGACCCCATGAAACCGCTGCTCAACCGCAGTATCATGGGCCAGTATCCTCCCGGTTCGACATTCAAGACCACCCAAGGCCTGACCTTCCTCTCTGAGAACATCATCTCGCCATCCACTCCCTTCGGTTGCTCCCACGGATTCTATTTCCGCGGACTGCATGTTGGATGCCACGGCCATGCCTCGCCGTTGTCCATAGTGCCGGCACTGAGCACATCGTGCAACGCCTTCTTCTGTTGGGGACTATACTACATGATAGGCAACCGCTCGAAATACGGCAGTGTGCAGAACGCTATGAACACATGGCGTGACTATATGGTGAGCATGGGATTCGGATATAAATTGGGAATCGACCTTCCGGGCGAGAAGCGCGGACTAATCCCCAATGCCGACTTCTACGACAAGGCATACAAGAGGTCGTGGAACGGACTCACCGTCATCAGTATATCCATCGGACAGGGTGAGGTGAACGCTACTCCACTGCAGATAGCCAACCTCGGAGCCACGATAGCCAACCGCGGATATTTCTACGTGCCGCATGTGGTGAGGAAGGTGCAGGGCGAACCGCTTGACACCACCTACACCCGACGCCACTACACCAAGGCTACAAAGAAGGCATACGACTATGTGGTGCAGGGCATGAGAGCCTCGGTGCTCGGCGGAACATGCCGTGCCTTAGGGCGTTATGACTTCATGGCATGCGGAAAGACCGGTACGGCGCAGAACCGCGGTCACGACCACTCGGTGTTCATGGGCTTCGCCCCTATGGACAATCCCAAGATAGCCGTGGCTGTGTATGTGGAAAACGGAGGATGGGGTGCCGACTATGGTGTGCCTCTTGGAGGATTGATAATGGAACAGTATATTCACGGAAAACTGTCGGAAGAGTCGAAGAAGAAAGCCGACGAATTCCAACATAGACATATCTCTTATGGTACGACAATCAGATAAGCAACCGAGCGTGCTTCGCTCTATCGACTGGTGGACAGTGGCTATATATGTAGCATTGTTGGCTTTCGGATGGATAAGTGTCTGCGGGGCAAGCTACTCCTATGGCGACACCGACATATTTAGTCTCGACACTCGCTCGGGAATGCAGATAATATGGATAGGCACGTCGTTGTGCTTGGGATTTGTGCTGTTGATGCTCGACTCCCGTTTCTACGACACCTTCGCCTATATCCTCTATGCCGCCTTGCTCTTGCTGCTATTTGTCACGATATTCAATCCCCATCAGATCAAGGGCTCGCGGTCGTGGCTTGTGTTGGGACCGCTGCGACTGCAACCGGCGGAGTTCGCCAAGTTCGCCACAGCCCTTGCTCTTGCCAAGGTGATGAGTGTCTATGGCTTTACGATACATAATATGAAGCATTTCGCCACTGCCCTTGCCGTGGTGCTCGTGCCTATGATGTTCATCGTGTTGCAAAAGGAGACGGGTTCGGCTCTTGTCTATCTCTCTTTCTTCCTGATGTTCTATCGCGAGGGAATGCCGGGCAGCGTGTTGTTCACGGGTGTTGCCATGGTGATTTATTTCGTTGTGGGCATACGTTTTGAGGAGGTGATGTTGATGGACACGCCCACATCGGTGGGTAAGTTTGTAGTGTTGATGCTCGTTCAGGTGTTTACGGCTGGTATGGTGTATGTCTATTGCAAGGCACGCCGCGAGGCATGGCTTATTCTTGGCTATTGCCTTGGCATCACCATTCTTGCCTTGCTATTCTCAGAGTTTGTCATTCCGTTTGATGTGGTGTGGGTGCAGATTATCCTCACCGTGGCATTATGCCTTTGGCTGTTGTGGAACGGATTGGGGTCGAGAATAAAAAACTATTATTTTATCCTGCTTTTTGCCATAGGGTCGGTGTTGTTCTTCTATTCGGCGGATTATGTGCTCAACAATGTCATGGAGCCCCACCAGCGAGTGAGAATCAACGTGTTGTTAGGTCTCGACGAAGACCTTGCCGGTGCGGGATACAATGTCCACCAAAGCGAGATAGCCATTGGTTCGGGAGGTCTTGAGGGAAAAGGATTTCTCAACGGCACACAGACAAAATTGAAGTTTGTGCCCGAGCAGGACACCGACTTTATCTTCTGCACAGTGGGCGAGGAGGAGGGATTCCTCGGTTCGTCAGCAGTATTGCTGTTGTTCCTATCGCTTATCTTGCGTCTCATCCATCTTGCCGAACGCCAACCCATGCGCTTTGGTCGCATATATGGCTATTCGGTGGTGTCGATATTCCTGTTCCACCTGTTTATCAATGTGGGAATGGTGCTTGGATTGACCCCGGTGATTGGTATTCCGTTGCCGTTCTTCAGCTATGGCGGTTCGTCGCTATGGGGATTCACGTTCCTGTTGTTCATCTTCCTGCGCATAGATGCCAGCAGGGAGATGTCGCGACGGTAATTAATTCTTAATTCTTAATTTTTAATTCTTAATTCTTAATTCTTAATTTTTAATTCTTAACCCTTACCCCGATGTCCATGATGCCATGCAGGATTTCGCGTTTCATGTTATGCCGTACACGCACCTCTATGGAATCGCCCTTTTCAATGGATAAATCCTTGATATGACTGTTGTATTGGAACAGGCTCACTCCCTTGCCCTTGATACTGCCGTCGGCATCAAATAGGCTGCACGTTATGGTGTCGCTCATGGTCTTTGCCCCTAACTTGTTGTCCTTGGATAAGATGGTGTTGTCAACAATGATGCAAATCGTCGTGAAGGGGTAATTGTCTGCTATACGCAGTCCAAGCTCTTCCGAGTATTCGCCTCCTTCGGCAAATACGGGCACATGGAAGATGAGCGTGTCGTTCTTCTCCCATCCCGTCAATGGCGTATGCTCATAGTGGTCATAAACCGTTTTACGGTTGCACGACACCAAGGCCGTGGCAACCGTAATCAAAAGGCTTAATATGTATTTAATTCTGTTCTTGGGCATTTGGCTGTTGTCTTCTCGGTTTCTTCGGGTGCTGAGGTCTCTGCGCACCCTCGGGGCGTGGCTTGCCGGGGTTGTTGTTCTTCTTCTTTTTCTTCTTCTTGGCCTTGTCAAAGCGTGAGATGTCGCCTCCTGCAAGCAGATCCACGTGTTTCTTGGTCTCTTGTGCCTCACCGTCCTTCTGCAGCGATAGTGGTTTTTCGCCTCGGCGGTTCATCTCGATGATGTCCTTTGCCCTTTCGGCAGAGATGGTCTCAAGGTTGGCGGCAATGTTCTTGTCGGTGGAGTAGGTGACGAGCCCTGCAAGTATGTCCGACTTGAATAGATGATAGTCGGCATCCTGAGTCTGAAGAATCACCTCGCGGCTCGGCAGTCGTCTGCTTGCCTCCACATAGTCGTCCACCTCATAGTTGAGGCAGCATTTCAGTTTGGCGCACATACCAGCCAACTTCTGTGGGTTGAGGGATATGTCCTGGAATCTGGCGGCATTGGTGCTCACGCTGACGAAGTTCTTCATCCATGTGGCACAACAAAGTTCGCGTCCGCATGGACCTGTACCGCCTATTCGTCCTGCCTCCTGGCGGGCTCCAATCTGCTTCATCTCTATCCTCACGTGGAACGTGTCGGCAAGCACCTTGATAAGCTGGCGGAAATCCACACGCTCGTCAGCGATATAATAGAATATCGCCTTGTTGCAGTCGCCCTGGTATTCCACGTCGCCTATCTTCATCTGCAGACCTAAGTCCTTGGCTATCTGGCGACTCTGAATCATCGTGGCATGCTCCCTGCTCTTTGCCTCGAGATATTTGTCCATATCGGTGGAACGGGCAATGCGGTAGATGCGCCTGATGTCATCGGCCGACTTGAGGTTGGCTTTCTTGATCTGCAACTTCACCAATCGTCCCGTTAGTGTCACCACACCGATGTCATGCCCTGGATTTGCCTCTACTGCAACAATATCCCCCTTCTTGAGGTCGAGTTTGTTGACGTTGTGATAATATCCCTTGCGAGTATGCTTAAACTGCACTTCTACGAGGTCGGTGGAGTCGGCGTTTCCGGGGACGTCGGCCAACCAGTCGTAGGTGTTCAGCTGCTTGTCCTGTCGTCCCACCGCCCTATGACATAGTCCGCGGTCGGTGGAGCAGCATATTGTGAAATCCTTGTTTTTATTGTCCATGTATCAATTTATAATTTACAATTTATGATTTATAATTTTACGCAGCCATTGGCTTTCCCTTCGGCCGCCGAACGTTGTTTCTTCATTCTTCACTCTTCATTTATTAATGAGCAGAACGATCATCTGTAGCGCCATGTCGAAGAACACTATCTTGCCATTGGCATTCTGCGAGATATCCCTTATCGCCTTGTTGGCGAGATCTGTGATTTGAAGAATGTTGTTTTCATTTACGAATCTTGCGAAGTTGGCGGTGAATGCCTCCTCCTGCGATGTCATGTATGAGAGGTCTGGCTGTTGGAAGTTGTACATAAAGCTCTCGCGTATGAGTCGCAGGAAGAACGTGAGAAATCGCTTCTGTTTTTCCCTTCCGTAGCCGTTGATGGAGTCGCTCCATTGCTTCAGCTCCCTCACGTTGCGCTGGTAGGCAAGGCGCATCAGCGACTGGAAGTCGGCAAGAAATTCCTTGTTCTCGCCGTCTGCCGACAGTTCGCCTACAGCCGTGAGCCAGTCTCCGTTGGCAAGTCGGGCCAGTCGCATGGCGTCGTCCTCACCTATGCCATATCGGCTGACGAGAGCGTCCCTTATGCTTTCTGCGTCTATCTTCTTTACGTCAATGCGCTGCACGCGGCTGCGTATGGTTTCGAGCAGATTGTCGGGATTCTCGCTCACCATGATGAAGATGGTTTGCGAGGGTGGTTCTTCGATGAGTTTGAGTATCTTGTTGGCGCACTCGATGTTCATCCTCTCAGGCAGCCAAATAACCGATACCTTGTATCCTCCCTGACTGGATTTCAGACTGAGCTTGCGGTTGAGTTCGTCGCTTTCTCCGGCAGTGATGATAGCCTGTTGGTTTTCGGCTCCAATCTCCTTCATCCATTGTTCGATGTTGAAATATGGTGAGTGCGTAATCAAGTTGCGCCATTCCTTGGCGAAGTCCTCGCTGATGGGTTTGTGTTCGCTGCCCATCGATGGAGTCTTGATGGTGGGGTAGGAGAAGATAAGGTCGGGATGTCCCCATTTCTCGGTCATTTTGCATTGTGGGCATTCTCCGCATGCCTCGTTGCGCCCCTCACGGTTTTGGCATAGCAGATAAGAGGCAAAGGCAAGGGCAATAGCCATTTTGCCGCAGCCTTGCGGGCCGCAGAGCATTATGGCATGTGGCAGTCGGTCTTCCCTGACCATCTCCATCAGCCTCTGCCACACCTCTTCCTGTCCTATAACCTCTTTCCTCTTCATATTATTTAATTGACTTCTTCTATCTCGCCTGTTGTAGGGTCTTAAAGCAGTTTCTTCGCCACTTCCGCCACGGCATTCACCGCCGAGACGGTGTAGAAATGAATGTCGTTGACACCGTGGGCATACAGTTCCTTGCACTGTTGCGTAGCCCATTCTATGCCGAGTTGTTTTGCCTCCTCGTCCGTCTTGCATTTCACGGCTTCAAGAGCCAATTCCTGCGGAATGTCGCAGTGGAAAGTCTTCGGGACGACCGTCAGTTGGCTCAGTTTGGCAAACGGTTTTATTCCTGGGATGATAGGTATGGTGATACCCATCTGTCGGGCTTTCTCCACAAAAGCAAAGTATTTGTTGTTGTCATAGAAGAGCTGTGTCACTGCATACTCTGCACCCAAGTCCTGCTTCTCTTTCAGATACATCATGTCCATTTCGAGATTGGGAGCCTCGTCGTGCTTTTCGGGATAGCAAGCCACACCGAAGTCAAATCTCTCCCCGGGGCACTTGATGGGTGTGCCGTCGGCAAAGAATCCCTCGTTGAAGCGGTTCACCTGGCGAATCAGGTCGGTGGTATGTTCGTGTCCTCCGGGAGTGGGGATAAACCGGCTGTCTTCCTTAGCCTTGTCTCCGCGCAGTAGCAGAAGGTTGGAGATGCCCAAGAACTGCAGGTCGAGCAGTTCATATTCGATGTCCTCCACAGTCGCACCGCTGCATATCACGTGCGGCTGCACGGGTATGCCGTATTTGTTCTGTATTGCCGCTGCTATGGCTATAGTGCCTGGGCGGCGACGCACTCTGTTGCGCTGCAGCAGTCCGTTGTCCATCTGCTTATACACAAATTCGCTGTGGTGGGTTGTGATATTAATGAACAGGGGATTGAATTCTTTCATCTTCTCGATAGTGGCGAACAGTTTGTCCGTGCCCGTTCCTTTCAGTGGGGGCAGTACCTCGAAGGAGAAATGCTTGTCTCCCTTGCTGTTGTTCAGTAGTTCTATGACTGTCATATTGATTCCTTAATGTACATTTGGCGACAAAATTACAAAAAAAAACTCAATTCCACCGACATTTTC
>CALZYS010000082.1 GCA_945830345.1 uncultured Prevotella sp. | reverse complement strand
ACATATACGAATACTATAATCCTTATCCACCAGTAGTTTGTGGGGGCGGGAGTGCATTGTGCGATGATGGCAGGCGAGACGCCTTCATCCCTAACATTGGCAGGCAAGACGCCTGCACCCCTAATGTCCAAAGGCGTATTGTTGTCAACTGTCGAGACGGGAGATATGCGTGCATTATCCACGCTGTCGGCAATGACAGTCTCAAATCTGTTCACGCCATTGGCAATCCTGTTGCCCCCGAAGAACTCCATCTGGCATATCGGCAGAAGCATCGACAATGCCATGATGGACAGCACCACAAGGCGGTTGAAGCTATGCAGAGTCTCGCGGCTCAACACCAAGCGGAAGATGGAGTAGAGCAGCGTGAGACATATTGCCCACCTAATTACATATATAACAAACAGTGCCATAATAAGTAATTTTTATATTACTGTTCTTTCTCCTTCAGTTGCCTGAGCAATCCGAGCAGTTCGTCCTCAGTCACCTTCTCGTCTTCCACGAATGCCGACACTACCTTCATGTAGGAGTTGCCGAAGAATCTGCCCACAAACGACTTCATCTTGTTGCGCCCGTATTTCTCCTTGTCCTCCACTGCATAGTAGATATATCCGCGCCCTTTTGCCTCGTGGCTCAGATACCCCTTTCGCTCCAACGACTGGAACATCGTGGCAATGGTATTTACGTGTGGCTTTGGCTCGTCATACCTTGCCACCACATCCTTTGGAGCGCATGGACCTATTTCCCATATCATCTCCATCACTTCCTCTTCTTTTTCTGTCAACCTATACATGTCATTTACTGTTTAAATTCAACTATCTTTTTAGTTCGATGGTGCAAAAGTAGTACTTAAACAACTATCTACAAAGGGATTTACACTCTTTAACTACGATTTTATTTGAATTTAATATTATGATATATTTTTTGTAATATCTCAGCAGTTCCATTGTCTGGCCGAGCATGATTGTTACTCCATTCTTCCTCCAATGATCCTCCGTTGTTCCTCCAATGATCCTCCGTTGCAAAGCCGATGCAAACTCGATGCAAATTCGATGCAAAGTCGATGGAAGAACGACTTCACATAGGATTCATTCCTCACTTTTCACCTTGCAACATCTTAATCACTTCCTCTAATGCCTTGAGATTGCGGGCATCAACCTTCATGTCGAGGACATTGCCTTGAGGGTCAACGAGTTTGTAGGTGGGGAAGCTGTTGACTTTCAGATAGCGCTCTATGGCTGCCTGCTGCTCTTGGGGAAGATTGAAGTGGGCGACATTGGGACCAGTGACGTTGTATTCCTTGATGACATTCTCCCACGAATCCTTAGGACTGTGGTTGGCGAAATATACATACTGCATGTCATACTTGGAAAGTCTCTCGTATTCCTCCTGCGAATGTGAGAGGGCTGCTTTGCAAGGACTGCACCATGTTCCCCACACGTCGATGAGCACAATCTTTCCCTTGTATGGCTCAAGCAGCTTTTTCAGTATCTCCTCGCCCTCGGTTATGCCGGCTACATCGTCACCCGTCTTCATCACGAGCTTGTCCAACTGGCGGTTGGCGAGGGCAATGAAATAGTCGTTTCTTTTTACCACATCATCATATATCGAAGGAATGGTTATCCAAGTCTTCAAGGTGTCCATCAACTCTTGCGGCAGGGCCTTGTGAGTGCCTTCAAATGCCCTATGCACAAGCTTTGCCATCAATATGCACTTTGTCGTCTTGTCAGCCCCGAGGGAGTCAAGGCAATTGTCATATATGTGAAGTCGTTTTCTGAATAGCTCTTCATGGGATTTGGCTATAAGTGGCTGGCTCATGGAAGCATCTTCAATAAAGTCTTTTAGGAAATTGCTGATGGGGCGATGCATGGTGTAGGGCTTCGGCAACTTTGTCCAGAAGTTGTCGTAGGCATATTTGCTTGCATTGTCAGGCAGTTTAAATCCTTTTACATAGTATCGTGCTTGTCCTAATTCACGCGCTTGGTTCCATGTGGCATTGCCCTTGCTGTAGATGTTGTAGCGAGTGGAGAGCATGGGGTGGAGGGAGCACAGTTCGTCAATCTTTTTAGGTTGGGATTTGATGATACTGTCGGTCTTAGCGAAAAACACGTCGAAATCATCTCCTTTTTCCATCATTATACTACTCCATTCAAGAGGATATTTAATCAGTTCGTTCTGAAGCCTGACGTCTTCGCCCATAAGCATCCTTCGTCCTTCCTTGAAGTCGTTGAGCAGGAAATAGGTCTTTCCGGGTTCGAGCAGGGTGCGAATGAAGCAGCGTCTCCAGTCGCAGAAGAACTCCGTAGTGTTGATAACAGGAATTTTGATGGTGAAGCGTCCGAGTGAATCCAAGTCGGCATAGTGTGATACCTGCTCATCGGTGAAAAGGTCTTCATAACCGAATTCGAAAGTCTTGTCCTTTCGGTATTCTTCCGGCATGTCCTTCAGCCATCCCACGACAGTGACTGTGTCCTTTTTGTAGTCGCTATCCACAAATCCGGTTCTCGTGTCCTTGGTCGGATAATCGGGGAGGAATCTGTCTGTTATCATCGAGTAGAGAGCCTTTTTGCCATTGATGGAGATAGTGCGGAAACCCTTGCGGTTTTTCCCGACCTTAACATTCAACGTCTTGTTTCCATCGCTCATTGTGATGTCTGCCTCTCCCGATTTCTCGTTCACCTCAGCCTTCATGTCCCATATCTTGCAGTCATATATGGCATAGTCGCCGAGGAAGGCGATGTCCCAGTTGCCTGTCGATTCATTGCGCCAATATGAGGGGAAGAGCATCCTTTGGCGTTCCTCTATAGGACGTATGCCGCATATCTTAAAAGCCTTGTCGCTTTCACCCTCGATGAAGTCGAACACCTTGGTATTGAGAGGCAGCGGTTGGAAATGGAATACAATATCGCGCTTGTTGTCGGCATTGGTCTTGACTGATTTGTCAAGTTCTATGCCGTCGGCAGACACAAGGGAATATTTCTTGCCGTCGGCAAGCAAGTATGCACCGCTTGAAAACTTGAACTTAAAAGCGTCATAGTCACTGCGCAAACTGACAGTGACGCTCAACGTCGTCTCCGTCTCCTTCATTTCCACGCGATTCACGTCAATGGCTGTATTAAAAAATCCATCTCCATACACGTTTCCATACTCCGTCGTGGGCTTCTCCCAAACGACCTCCTTATTCTTTGCCTCACTGCATACGATACAGAGCAGTGCCACTATAGTCAATAAAGTTTTCTTCATAAATTACATTGTTTTATATTCACCTTTCACTCCATTCCAAGATGATGCAGGATATATGTTTCCCCGCATTTGATGTGTTTCTCAGTGAGCGTGTTGATATACTTCTGGCAGTTTCGTGCCGTTTTGGATAAGGAACCGTAATTAGCGCACAATTCGTTGAAAATCATGGTCTGGAGATTCAGAAACTCTTTCACCACTCTCGAATGTAATATCAGAATAGCCTCAGGTGGACACTGCCACTCGTTCATGGTGCTTATAAGTCCTTCTATATCCTTGTCTATCTGTGCATTCCCTTTCTTTATACTCTTGAATATACCATCGACATTTTTCCACGATGTTTTTCGCGATTCTGTACCGTTGATGATTCCCATGAGTTGTGGTATTCTTTTATATTTTTCCTTTATTATTTCTATTTTATAAGTGATCTTCTGCAGTTCTGATTCAAAGGTTGCTTTAATTACATAGTCAAGGTTGTTGTACCATTTATTGGCAGCCTCTAAGTCTTCGAAGTATTTCTTTTCAGAGGCGTTTGAGGCAACCGGGGCACTTGAGTCTGCCTCTGTCACAACGGCTTGACTTGTTATCAGGCTCTTTCCTGAGAATCGCCCAACACGTTGCTCGTAGTCATTGTCCTGATCGTAATATCCATTGTGAACGGTGATATTATACGTCTCATTGGGCACGAAGTCGAGGTCTATCCATGCCGAACAGAGCGAGCCGTCGGGGAAGATGCAGCGCAGGCGACCCACCTTTGGCTTGTCCAACTCCACGCTATACGAGAATCTCTTGTTTATGACAGGCACACATGCCACATAATCATCATCAGCCACATTGTTCAATTCCTCGTAAGTGTCTGCAATATAGATATTGTACAGGGAGTCCTTGATGTTTTCATCCACTCGTCCCTCTATCTTGAAAGTACTGCTGCCTGCTGTCTCAATTGCATTCTCGAAGAGGTCGGGACGCAGGGAGGTGATTATGAATATCTTTCCCAAGATTATGTCTTTCCTTTTTTCCCATACGATGGCATAAGCGTCGCGGAACTGCGGGTTCTCGACATTCTTGCAGCACATGAGCCACATCTCCTGCAAACTGTTCGCCCTGATGCGTAGGGCTTTACGTTTGTTTCCGTTGTCCGTTATCACTTTCAGATTAACCAAATCCCCACTGCGTGGTACCATGTGCGACAGTCGGTAGCTTAGCTCCTCGTCTTCTTGGAATGCCTGCCCTACGTCCTCTAATGTTTGTCTGTGCGTGCTGGGGAGAGAGAAGTTGACGATACGCTCGAACGACTCTATGGCATTGGTGTTGGGGTTCTTTATCTTCTCGTAGCTTTCTCCGTTTTCAGTGGCATAATTGATGATGATTTCATCCAGTATTTTGATTACGTTGACTGGCTTTTTTTGCGTCTTTTGTTTTGACGATGACTGTGCGCCCACTGTTGCCGGTATTGCGGCAAGGGCAATGAATATTAGTATAAAAATCTTTTTCATGACTATTCTATTTGATATTTGCTGTTTGTTCAATGTTATATTTCGCTATTTCGAGTTCGAGTTCTATCCATTTGATGTATGCCTCGGCTGCCTGACGTTTCATGAGTGCTATCTCCTCTTTTGTATATCTGAGGTTCTCCGGTCGTGTTATGGGGAGGTCGCTCTCTGAAATGGTTCTCGGCTTGGGGTCCTCCGTTGGTTTCTCTGCCATGGCAAGGTTACATTCTCTATCTTGCTGACATTCCGCCGTAAGGACTTTCTGCTGACATTCCGCCGTAAGCGTTTCCAGTTCCTTCGCCTCTGACTTTTCTTTCTTTTCTGGTGTCGTATGGCGGTTTGTTTTCAGGACTTTGTGCGCAATCTGTTTGGCTTTTATTTCCTTTTCAGGCTTTGCCATGGCAGGAATATCAGTCATGTCTGCTATGTCGGAAATGTCTGAGGTGCGCCTATGGGGAGTCTCTGCCTTTGTCATCTTAGTCATACGAGGGCACTCCTTCACATCCGTCTCCGGTGGTGCGGTATATACGACGATGAAGGCTGCCACACATGCGGCGGCAATCCATGGCCAGAGTTTGCGGATACGTTTCCGTTCCTGCTTCCTTTCCGTCTCTTGCCCCATACGCCGCATCAGTCTTGCGTTGAGGTCTGCTGGCATCGTGGGGCGTGCGGTTTCCTCTTGTCGTATTGCCTCGCGGAGGCAATCTTTTATGTTATTGTTCTCTTTCATGATTGTAATTTTTTAATTATCGTGCAGAGTTTCTTTCTTGTACGGCTTAGCTTGGAACCGATGGTCGAGGGGTTTGACTCAGTGACGAATGATATTTCGTTGATACTGAGGTTGTCATAATAGAACATGGTGATGAGGGTCTGTTCCTCCGGTGTTAGTTGGTGAATGGCAGAGCGCAGTGTCTGGATGCTCTCGTTGTCGGGTCTGCCTATGATTCTTTCCACTTCTTCCTCGGAGATGTTGTCGGTGTCGTTTCCGTAGTCATCGAGACTGATTGTCTTTGTCTTCGAGTAGCGAAGGAATGACACCGACTCATTGTAGGCTATTCTTAGGAGCCATGTCTTAAACGAGGATTTCTCCCCGTCATACCTGTCTATATTATTGAAGGCTTTTACAAAGACATCCTGATAGACTTCCTCCGCATCCTCAGTGCATGACACAATCCTCACCACCTGAGCCCAGACATTTCTGCCGTAGAGTTCAAGGGTCTCTTGCTGTGCCTTGGGACTTCGTTGCCTCAGTCCCTCTATGAGGTGTGTCTCTGTATCTGCCATTTTTTCTTTTCTTTCTATCTATATATACGCAAATCAATATAAAAACATTGCATTGAAAGAGTTTTTTTTTTTCATTTTTCGAGAAATAATTGCATCCTGTATGATTGAGCAAACGGGCTGAAAGCCCAAAAGCACTTAGCCCAGGGTAAATGCAATTTATTACATCTCCACCTGCGACACCACCTCTCCATCGAAGAGGTTGACAATGCGGTCGGCATAGTTGGCGTCGTGCTGCGAATGGGTCACCATGATGATTGTTGTGCCCTCGCGATGCAGTTCGGCAAGCAGGTCCATTACCTCACGTCCATTGCGTGAGTCGAGGTTGCCGGTAGGCTCGTCGGCAAGGATAATCTTCGGCGAGGGGATTACGGCTCGCGCTATTGCCACACGTTGCTGCTGACCGCCCGAGAGTTGGCATGGGAAATGCTTTGAGCGGTGGGCAATGCCTACGCGCTCCATTATCTCCTGCACACGTCGGCGACGCTCACTGCGCGAGATACCCATATAGAGCAGTGGCAACTCGATATTTTCCACGACATTCAGTTCCTCGATGAGGTTGAAACTCTGAAACACGAAACCAATCGTTCCCTTGCGCAGTTCGGTGCGCTCGTTTTCCTGCATACGGCTCACGTCGGTGCCGTTGAGCAGGTATGTGCCCTCCGTGGGATTGTCGATAAGTCCGAGGATGTTGAGCAGCGTTGACTTGCCGCATCCCGAAGGACCCATAATAGCCACAAACTCACCTTCTTTCACTTCGAGGCTCACGTTCTGTAAAGCCCAGGTCTCCACATCGTCTGTGCGGAAGACTTTCTTGATGTTGTCTAATTTGATCATATCTTTTTTATTTTTTGGGGGGAGTTATGATGGGGAGTTATAAAGGGAAGTTAAGTAGGGGAGTTATGAAGAGCCAATACATTTCAGCGCAGAGACATTTGGCCCATTTTAACTTCCCATCATAACTCCATAATTAACTTCTCATCATAACTCCTTAATTAACTTCTCATCATAACTCCTTAAAATTTATTCCTTCACAATCTCCTCCGCTGGATTCACCTTCATCGCACTGCGAATATGCCTGAACACTATGATGAATGTCACTGCCGCCACTATGAGGATGCCGAGCAGGAGGGAGATAATCGCGCTTAGTTGAGGCGCATTCAACGTTCCTTTGACTATATTTGCAATCATGAGAGGTGTAGATATGTTTATCACTGAAGCCAAGGCTATGGCAATGATATATGTCTTGCCGAAGATAAGGGCGATGTTGCGGGTCTTCGCTCCATTTATCTTGCGTATCGCCATCTCCTTGCGTCGCCCGCGGGTGTCGAGAGCCACGGAGCTGTAGATGCCCATGGCACAGACTATCAGGCTCACTATCGAGAGTATTATGGCAATTGAACGCATACAATCAGAAAGGAATGCTTCAATACACATATTGTCACGCATGTTATGCACAATACTCCTGCGCACGGCGGGATACATCCTGTTGACCAATGCGTTTGCCTCTGCATTCAGTTCGTCGTATCTTCCCTTCTTCGGCACCATAATATAGTCGCAGTATTGCATTGACTCCTTGTCGATGATGATGGCAGTGCCGCCAATGCGGTCATAGGGGAGGAAACTGAATGTTCCGGCAACGGGATAGTCGTTTTGCATTTTCAGCATGCCGTTGTGGATTATGTCCAATTCCTTGTAATTCCTATATGTGCTCTCATTAAGCAACACACATCTGCTGCGGTCGGCATTTCCCGGGAACCATTTCACGTCGATGTTCATGAATTTCAAGAATGCCATATCACCTACGACATACGAATGTAAGTTTCTGGTTACAAGTTCTTGGTCTTTCAAGTCTTCCCTTTCGTTCAGTTCGTTTACATACATCCAATTGTTTTGCATGGGAATCAGTTTGTCGATGCTCGGCAACTTGCTGAGACTATCCTGAAATTCGATGCCATTGTATTCTCCGAACGGGACGCACAACAGACATTGCTTATAGAAGCTGTCGTTTTCAGGAATCTGACATTGCTTATATTCCAGCTCCGTCGTCTGATAAATGAGGATTGTGGAGCAAGCGAAGAAGATGCTCACAGCCAACTGTATGGTGAGCATGGCGTTGCGCATAAAATGGGTGCGACTGCGGCGCAACGATGCGGCAAGTCCACGTTCCGACTTGCATATACGCCTGATGGTGAGCCAAATAATGAGTGAGCTGATGACAAATAAAATGGCTACGATAATCAATGCGGAAATATATATCGAGGATGTATCGATAAAGTTGTATCCTATGATTTGCAACAGTGTAGATTTGTAGAAGCCTTCAAGCCATACGCCAAACAATATCGACATAAGCATCGAAAGCAGCAAGACAATCGTCACCTCAGTGGAAAGAGTGAGGAATATCTGACTGCGCCTCGCACCATTGACGATGCGCAGGGAAATCTCGCGCCGGCGCATCCACAGCAGTTGCATCTGCATACGCAGGAAACCGATGATGGCAGCAAGAAGTATAAGTGAACCAATGACATACACGCCGCTTATAACCGAGAAATAAAATCGCTCGTATTTGTCGTTATAAAATGTGGGTCTTGTCACCTCGAAGGAGTAGTTGTGAGGTTTCAGCACTCGTCCGATTTCTTTCTTCAGTTGCTCCACGGTACGTCCTTCGTGCATCACAACATACATGCGGTAGGAATAATAAATCTCATTCTCCGGCATTCCCGTATATTGGGTGGAAACACACAGTGGGCCGGCACTATAATATATGTTACTTGATTCAATGAGGTGTTCAATCAGGGAGACATCCTCAAACACGTCGCAGATGGTGAGAACAGGTTTTTTTGTCCACGTCTCATCGTCGTTTTTGATCTTTATTCCCACGGGATTGATGTCTCCAAAGAGTTGCTTTGCCAAACGTCTGCCGATGACTGCCTCGCCGGGTTTCAACACCTTTATCTTCTTACCTGTCAGAGCCGAACGTATGCCAAAGATGTTCATGTAGTTGTCGTCTGTGGCAACAAGCTCAATGTCCTGCTTGGCTATGAGTTTGTCTCCGAGATAAAACTCAGGCATGGAGTATCTCATCATACCGTTGGGAAACGTCACTTTTTCTGCCGAGGGCAATGCTCCCGCTGCCTTCATCT
>CALZYS010000081.1 GCA_945830345.1 uncultured Prevotella sp. | reverse complement strand
GCTCAAGGAATGATGTGTCGCCCGGATCATTAATCTGAACCTTACGCATCATCTGACGCACGATAATCTCGAAGTGCTTGTCATTGATCTTCACACCCTGCAGACGATATACGTCCTGAACCTCGTTAACGATGTATTCCTGTACTGCAGTCGGACCCTTAATGGCGAGGATGTCATTAGGAGTGATGACACCGTCGGACAGAGGAGTACCGGCACGAACGGCATCGTGCTCCTGTACAAGAATCTGCTTTGACAGAGATACGAGATACTTGCGCTGCTCACCAGTCTTTGAGGTTACGATAATCTCGCGGTTACCACGCTTAACCTTACCCATTGACACCTCACCGTCGATTTCGGAAACGACAGCAGGATTGGACGGGTTGCGCGCCTCAAAGAGCTCGGTAACACGGGGAAGACCTCCGGTGATATCACCACCCTTGACAGCTGCACGTGGAATCTTGACGAGAGTCTCACCAGTCTTGACAGTCTGACCGTCCTCAACTACGATGTGACCACCCACAGGGAAGTTGTATGTACCAATCTTCTCACCGTTAGCATCGAGGATGTCACAGGTGGGCACCATGTTGCGGTCCTTAGACTCGGTGATAATCTTCTCGGTCAAACCAGTGGTGTCGTCGGTCTCGGCACGATATGTAATACCTTCCTTCACGTCGTTGAACTTCAACGTACCGGCATACTCCGTAACGATAACGGCATTGAACGGGTCCCACTGGGCAATCTTCTCGCCCTTGTCAACTATCTCGCCGTTCTTGTGATACAATGACGAACCATAAGGCACGTTCATTGTAGAAAGAACAATATTTGTATTCGGGTCAATGAAACGAACCTCACCCAGACGGCTGACTACCATCTCGCACATCTTGCCGTCCTCATCAAACGGAACGGTGCGGAGCTCCTCAAACTCAATCTTACTTGGGTTCTTGGCGAAGATAGCCGCATTGGCAGCTGCGTTGGCAGCCACACCACCAGCGTGGAACGTACGAAGTGTAAGCTGTGTACCAGGCTCACCAATGGCTTGTGCAGCAATCACACCAACAGCCTCTCCCTTCTGCACCATCTTGCGGGTGGCAAGGTTGCGACCATAGCACTTCATACAGACACCATGCTTGCTCTCGCAGGTGAGCACCGAACGAATCTCCACACTCTCGATAGGTGACTCCTCAATCTCTTGTGCCACCTTCTCGGTAATCTCCTCACCTGCAGCCACGATAAGACGACCGGTTGTAGGATGAATGATATCATGCACTGACACACGACCGAGAATACGCTCTGACAAGGTAGAGATAACCTCGTCGCCGTTCTTCAAGGCTGTACATACAAGTCCGCGCAATGTGCCACAGTCCTCCTCATTGATAATCACATCATGTGATACGTCAACGAGACGACGTGTAAGGTAACCTGCGTCGGCTGTCTTCATGGCGGTATCAGCAAGACCCTTACGGGCACCGTGGGTAGAGATGAAGTACTCAAGCACCGACATACCTTCCTTGAAGTTGGACAGAATCGGGTTCTCAATAATCTGGGCACCTTCGGCACCGGCTTTCTGAGGCTTGGCCATAAGACCACGCATACCCGAAAGCTGACGAATCTGGTCCTTAGAACCACGGGCTCCAGAGTCGAGCATCATGAACACGGCGTTGAATCCCTGGTCGGCCTCGGTCATTTCCTTCATCAACACATTGCCAAGGTCGTTGTTGACGTGTGTCCATGTATCAATAACCTGGTTGTAACGTTCGGTGTCGGTGATGAATCCCATATTATAATTCTCGGTAATCTGGCGAACTTCCTCATTACCCTTCTCGACCAGCTTTTTCTTCTCCTCGGGGATAATGATATCGTCGAGGTTGAACGAAAGACCGGCGAGATAAGCCATGCGATAACCAAGGTTTTTGATACCGTCGAGGAACTCGCATGCCTCAGCAAAACCAACATTCTTGATTACGTCGGCGATAATGTCGCGAAGGCTCTTCTTAGAGATTACCTTATTTACAAATCCCACCTGCTTCGGGATGATGCCATTGACAATTACACGTCCGACAGATGTCTCAACCATGTGCTTGTAGGGGATACCGTTCTCGTCGATATCGTCAACTACCACCTTCACCTGTGCGTGGAGGTCGCAACGATGTTCGTTATGGGCAATGATTGCCTCCTCGGGACCATAGAACATCAGTCCCTCGCCCTTTGCTCCCGGACGAATCTTTGTGATATAGTAAAGTCCGAGCACCATATCCTGTGAAGGTACGGTGATAGGAGCTCCATTGGCAGGATTAAGGATGTTGTGGCTCTGAAGCATCAGAATCTGTGCCTCAAGCACTGCCTCATTGCTCAAAGGAAGATGGACAGCCATCTGGTCACCATCGAAGTCGGCGTTGAACGCAGTACATGCCAACGGGTGGAGCTGGATAGCCTTACCCTCGATAAGTTTAGGCTGGAATGCCTGAATACCAAGACGGTGAAGGGTCGGGGCACGGTTGAGCATCACGGGATGGCCCTTCATAACATTCTCAAGGATATCCCAGATAACAGGCTCGCGACGGTCAACAATCTTTTTGGCACTCTTGACTGTCTTGACGATACCGCGCTCGATGAGCTTACGTATTATAAATGGTTTGTAGAGCTCGGCAGCCATCAGTTTGGGCAGACCGCACTCACCCATTTTCAACTCAGGACCTACAACGATTACCGAACGTGCAGAATAGTCAACACGCTTACCGAGAAGGTTCTGACGGAATCGTCCTGCCTTACCCTTAAGTGAGTCGCTCAATGACTTGAGCGGACGATTGCTCTCGCTCTTCACCGCACTGCTCTTGCGCGAGTTGTCGAAAAGACTGTCAACAGCCTCCTGGAGCATACGCTTCTCGTTGCGAAGAATGACTTCGGGAGCCTTGATTTCTACAAGTCTCTTCAGACGGTTGTTACGTATAATGACACGACGATAGAGGTCGTTGAGGTCGGAAGTGGCAAAACGTCCACCATCCAGCGGCACGAGAGGACGCAACTCGGGAGGAGTCACAGGAATAATCTTCATGATCATCCACTCGGGATGGTTCACCTCCTTGCTTGAGCGGAATGCCTCAACCACCTGCAGGCGCTTCAGAGCTTCGTTCTTCCGCTGCTGCGAAGAATCGCTGTTTGCACGGTCGCGTAATTCGTATGAAAGCGAGTCAAGGTCAAGACTGAGAAGCAGGTCATATATCGCCTCTGCACCCATCTTGGCGATGAACTTATTAGGATCGGTATCCTCCAAATAATCGTTGTCAGGAGAAATATGATTGTCTATGAGCTCATTGTACTCATCCTCAGAAAGAAGATCATACACGTTTGAGCCAAGCAGGTCGTTGCCTTCAGCATCCTTCTTTCCGGCGAGAGGTCCGGGCTGGATAACCACATAACGCTCATAGTAGATAATGGCGTCGAGCTTCTTGGTAGGCAGACCGAGCAGATAACCAATCTTGTTAGGCAATGAACGGAAATACCAGATATGAGCCACAGGCACTACGAGTTCGATGTGACCAGAACGCTCGCGACGCACCTTCTTCTCAGTGACCTCAACACCACATCGGTCGCACACGATGCCCTTGTAGCGGATGCGCTTATACTTACCGCAGGCGCACTCATAGTCCTTCTGCGGACCGAAGATACGCTCGCAGAAAAGACCATCGCGCTCTGGCTTGTAGGTGCGATAATTGATGGTCTCCGGCTTGGTTACCTCACCGAATGAATTCTCCAGGATCTCCTCTGGCGATGCCAAACTGATGGTGATCTTGGTGAAATTACTCTTTATTTTTGTATCTTTCTTAAAAGCCATATTTTATATTGTTTCTAAAGAGTTAACTATAATTAATCGAGTTTGATGCTAAGTCCAAGACCCTTGAGTTCGTGCAGAAGCACGTTAAGCGACTCAGGAATGCCTGGAGTAGGCATAGGCTCACCCTTGACGATTGCCTCGTAAGCCTTGCTACGTCCGACAACGTCGTCAGACTTGATGGTAAGAATCTCCTGAAGAACATGGCTTGCACCGAATGCCTCAAGAGCCCAAACCTCCATCTCTCCGAATCGCTGTCCACCAAACTGTGCCTTACCTCCAAGAGGCTGCTGAGTGATAAGTGAGTACGGACCGATTGAACGGGCGTGCATCTTGTCCTCAACCATATGACCGAGCTTGAGGAAGTAGGTGATACCCACAGTAGCCGGCTGGTCGAAACGCTCTCCTGTCTCTCCGTCATACAGATATGTAGAACAGAGGTGTGGCAGTCCTGCCTTGTCGGTCCACTCTGCAAGGTCCTCAAGTTTGGCACCATCGAAGATAGGTGTGGCAAACTTCACACCGAGCTTGCGTCCAGCAGCTCCAAGGATGGCCTCGAAAATCTGACCGAGGTTCATACGAGAAGGTACACCAAGCGGGTTAAGCACCAAGTCAACTGGTCGTCCGTCAGCGAGGAACGGCATATCCTCTTGTCGAACAATCTTAGAAACGATACCCTTGTTACCATGGCGTCCTGCCAACTTGTCTCCGACACTGATCTTACGCTTCTTGGCAACATATACCTTTGCCATCTGCAGGATTCCTGAGGGAAGTTCGTCACCAATTGTGATAGCAAACTTCTTGCGCTTCATCTCTGCATCAAGCAATTTGAACTTCTTCATGAAGTTGATAATCAACTGCGAGATAAGCTCATTCTTGTGGGCATCGGCAGTCCAGTTGCTGATATGCACGTCACCATACTCAAGATTCTTGAGGTTGGCAACAGTGAATGTACTGCCCTTGGTGATTACCTCAGAACCGGTATAGTCCTTCACGCCCTGTGATACCTCACCTTCTGTCAGTTCGAGCAACTTGTCGATGAGAATCTCCTTCAAGTCCTCAACCTTTGCCTCATATTCCTCGTCTATCTTGGCAAGAGTAACCTTGTCCTGCATCTTAGTCTGACGTGTCTTGATGGCACGCTTGAAGAGCTTCTTGTCAATGATAACACCAGTAAGCGATGGATTGGCCTTGAGTGAAGAGTCCTTCACATCACCTGCCTTGTCACCAAAGATAGCACGGAGGAGTTTCTCCTCTGGCGATGGATCGCTCTCGCCCTTAGGCGAAATCTTACCAATAAGGATGTCTCCCGGCTCAACTCGGGCTCCTACACGAATGATACCATTCTCGTCGAGATCCTTGGTGGCTTCTTCACTGACATTCGGAATATCAGCAGTAAATTCCTCCACACCACGCTTTGTCTCACGCACATCCAATTGATACTCATCCACGTGAACAGACGTAAGAATATCCTCTCTAACGACACGTTCGTTAAGAACGATGGCATCCTCATAGTTATAACCCTTCCATGGCATATATGCCACGAGAAGGTTGCGGCCAAGAGCCAACTCACCATTCTCGGTTGCATATCCCTCGGTCAGGATGTCACCAGCTTTCACTCTTTGTCCCTTGTTACAGATAGGACGAAGGTCGATAGTCATGTTCTGGTTGGTGCGACGGAACTTCGGTATGCGGTATTCCTTCAGTGCCGGTTCAAAACTTACAAACTCCTCGTCCTCAGTGCGGTCGTAGAGAATACGGATTGTAGTGGCGTCAACATATTCGATAACACCATCACCCTCTGCAGTAATCATTGTACGAGAATCCTCGCACACCTGCTTCTCAATACCGGTACCAACGATAGGAGCCTCGTTGTGAAGCAGAGGAACGGCCTGGCGCATCATGTTCGATCCCATAAGCGCACGGTGGGCATCGTCATGCTCGAGGAACGGGATCAACGATGCGGCGATAGATGCAATCTGCTGCGGCGACACGTCGATAAGGTCAACCTGCTGCGGTGGCACAACGGGGAAGTCGGCATCCTGACGACATTTCACGACATCACGGATGAACGAACCATCGTCTCTCAACGGAGCGTTACCCTGGCCGATGATGTGGTTCTCCTCTTCCTCGGCTGTGAGATATACCACCTCATCGTTGTTGAGGTTGGCAATTCCGTTCTCTACCTTTCTATATGGAGTCTCGATGAATCCTAAATGGTCGATCTTTGCATACACACATAGAGAAGAGATAAGTCCGATGTTAGGACCTTCAGGGCTCTCGATAGGACACAGACGACCATAATGGGTATAGTGAACGTCACGCACCTCGAATCCAGCACGCTCACGCGACAAACCGCCAGGACCAAGGGCGGATAGACGACGCTTGTGTGTCACCTCGGCCAGAGGGTTGGTCTGATCCATGAACTGTGACAGCGGGTTGGTACCGAAGAACGAGTTGATGACACTTGATATAGTCTTTGCATTAATTAGGTCGGTCGGTGTGAACACCTCATTGTCTCGGACGTTCATGCGCTCGCGGATAGTGCGGTTCATACGGGCCAAACCTATTGAGAACTGATTGCTCAACTGCTCACCTACAGTACGCACACGACGGTTGGAAAGGTGGTCGATATCATCGACAGCAGCCTTTGAGTTAATCAGCTGGATAAGATACTTGATAATCTCGATAATATCTTCCTTGGTCAGCACTCTCACATCAATATCAGTGTTGAGTCCTAACTTCTTGTTGATTCTGTAGCGACCTACCTCACCCAAGTCATAACGCTTGTCGGAGAAGAACAGGTTCTGGATAACCTCGCGTGCACTGGCATCATCGGCAGGGTCAGCATTACGCAACTGGCGATAGATATACAGCACAGCCTCCTTCTCAGAGTTAGAGGGGTCTTTCTGCAGAGTGTTGAAGATAATCGAATAATCCTGTGCAGTTGTCTCGTCCTTGTGAACAAGGATTGTAGAGGCATTGCTCTCCAGAATATCAATCAAATTCTCCTCGGTGATCTCTGTCTCGCGCTCCATGATAACCTCATTACGCTCGATAGATACTACTTCACCCGTATCCTCATCCACGAAGTCCTCGTTCCAACTCTTAAGTACACGGGCAGCAAGACGCTTGCCGATGTTCTTCTTAAGATTGGTCTTATTAACCTTAACCTCATCGGCGAGCTCAAATATCTGGAGAATATCCTTGTCGGCTTCAAAACCAATGGCACGCAGAAGAGTGGTTACGGGCAACTTCTTCTTTCGGTCGATATAGGCATACATCACGTTGTTGATGTCTGTTGCAAACTCTATCCACGAACCCTTGAACGGGATGATACGAGCCGAGTAAAGCAACGAGCCGTTTGCATGCACACTCTGTCCGAAGAACACGCCGGGAGAACGGTGCAACTGGGAAACAACAACACGCTCAGCACCATTAATCACAAATGTGCCATTCTCAGTCATATATGGAATAGGACCAAGGAAAACATCCTGGATAACAGTGCCGAAATCCTCATGATCGGGGTCGGTGCAATACAGTTTCAGCTTAGCCTTGAGGGGTACGCTATAAGTCAGACCACGCTCCAGACACTCGTCGATGGTGTAACGGGGCGGGTCGATGTAGTAATCCAAGAACTCAAGAACGAAATTATTACGTGTATCGGTGATAGGGAAGTTCTCTGAGAACACCTTATACAAACCGTCATTCTTGCGTTCTTCAGGCGGGGTGTCCAACTGCAGAAAGTCTTTGAATGACTTTAATTGCACATCGAGGAAATCCGGAAACGGCATCGGATTCTTGATGCTGCCAAAGTTTACTCTGTTGTCTATTACTTTTGAAGCCATATAAATTAATGTTGTCTCTTATTTGTATAGTGTCCCTGAGGACACATTAGCAAAGTGTCGATAGACACAAAAAGGTTAAGAACCTCCTACTTAGAGGTTCTTAACCGAATTCTATAGTATGATGCTGTATTACTTAAGCTCAACTACGGCACCTGCAGCCTCGATGGTCTTCTTCAGGTTCTCAGCCTCGTCCTTAGACAGACCTTCCTTCAGTGTAGAAGGTGCACCGTCAACGAGGTCCTTAGCCTCCTTCAAACCAAGACCGCAAGCTTCCTTAACAGCCTTTACAACCTGCAGCTTAGCTGAACCAGCCTCCTTCAGAACAACGTCGAAAGAAGTCTTCTCTTCAGCTGCGGCAGCAGCGCCACCAGCAGCAGGACCAGCAGCAACAGCAACAGCTGCAGCAGCGGGCTCAATTCCATACTCGTCCTTCAGGACTGTTGCCAACTCGTTTACTTCCTTTACTGTAAGATTTACTAACTCTTCAGCGAGTGCTTTAATATCTGCCATTTTATTTAAATTTTTTATTGTTTTTTATTATACTTAATTTGACTTATAAATTTAATTCGGAAATATCCGGATTACTCAGGACGCTCGCCTAAAGTCTTCAGCACACCATGAATAGTGTTTGCGCCTGATTGGAGAGCAGAGATAACGTTCTTTGCCGGAGACTGCAGCAAAGCCACAACATCGGCAATAAGCTCGTTCTTGCTCTTGAGAGCGGCAAGCTCATCAAGTTTGTCAGCACCTACGAAGAAGCTCTCCTCGGCATAAGCAGCCTTAAGTGCGGGAATTCCTTCCTTGGTGTATTCCTTGAGCAGCTTGGCAGGAACATTCGCTGTATTTGTGAACATAACAGCGGTGTTTCCCTTGAGAGTGTCATATAGAGGCGAGAAATCAATCTCAGAAGCCTCAAAAGCCTTGTGAAGCAAGGTGTTCTTAACAACGAGGAGCTTTATCTCGCTCTTGAAGCACTTGCGACGGAGATCACTTGTCTTCTCAGCATTCAGTCCGGTAAGATCAACCAGATAGAAGTGAGGATTGTTCTTAATGAGTTCTCCGAGTTCTACGATAATTGTATCTTTTACTTCCTTTTTCATTTTACTAAACTTTTAACGAGTTATTCAACTGATTTAGGATCTACTTTGATACCCTTACTCATAGTGCTTGAGATAAAGATACTCTTCATATAAGTACCCTTTGCAGCTGCAGGCTTCAGTTTTACGATAGTCTGGATAAACTCCTTTGCATTCTCGTAAATCTGCTCAGGGGTGAAAGACACCTTACCGATAGAGGCATGTACAATACCCGCTTTATCTACTTTGAAGTCAATCTTACCCTGCTTAACTTCCTTAACTGCCTTGGCAACATCCATAGTTACAGTACCACTCTTGGGGTTAGGCATAAGGCCACGGGGACCAAGCACACGACCAAGAGGACCGATTTTACCCATGCATGAGGGCATAGTGATGATGACGTCAACGTCAGTCCAACCGCCCT
>CALZYS010000080.1 GCA_945830345.1 uncultured Prevotella sp. | reverse complement strand
ATGAGCTGCGGGAAATGTCGCGCTTGGCTTGTGAGCGACTTCTTGCCTACGAAAGGCTCAGCAATGCCTCTACGGTGATGATGTATTATCCGCTCAGCGACGAGGTGGATGTGACTCCTGTGATTGAGCAGCTTGCCGAGAACGGGAAAACGGTGGTGCTGCCGCAGGTGACGGGAGAGGCGACGATGGTGCTGCGCAGATACACTGGCAAGGCCGACCTGCAGGAAGGGGCTTTCGGGATTATGGAGCCATGTGGCGAGATATTCAGCGACTATGAGACCATCGACGTGGCTATCATCCCCGGAATGGCTTTCGACCGCCGTGGCAACCGACTTGGACGCGGCAAGGGCTATTACGACCGCTTTCTGCCGCTTCTGCCTGCGCGCGTATATAAAATAGGTATATGCTTCCCCTTCCAACTTCTCGATGATATTCCCATGGAGGAACATGACATCAAGATGGATGTTGTTTTTTAGGCACGGATTGACACGGCTTTTTTTCAAAAAAGCCGTGGATTTCCGTGCCTAAATTAATCATCCGTGCCAAAATAAAAACCTAATTAAACCGTATGTCGGTGATAATCTGCGCCCCGACGACGTGATTGAGCTTGTCGATATACGACTGGCGGCGCATGGAGAGCTCGGTGCGCAAGACAGGCGAGGAGAGTTTGACATAGAGCACCTGATTGTAAATGGAAACCTCGCGGGTGAAACGAGCCACTGAAGGACCTGCCACCTCAGGCCACGCATCCACAAGACGCTTCTGCAACAGAGGTGTCTCAAGACCATTCTCACGCAGATTCTGCATCACGAGGTCCTTAATGTTTTTTACATCTCTTCTGAACATATTACCAATCCCCCTTTACTTCAAAAATCTTATAATCACCACCCGAGCGCGCAAGTATCTTGTCGAGATGGTCGCGGTTGGTATCGGTGACGAATATCTGTCCGAATGACGACGAACTCACAATCTCCACGATACGCTCCACACGGTCGGAATCGAGCTTGTCGAAGATGTCGTCGAGCAGGAGTAGCGGTGTTGTGCGCGATGCAGTGCGCTTGAGGAAGTCGAATTGCGCTAACTTGAGAGCCACGGCAAAGGTTTTGTTCTGTCCCTGACTGCCCTCGCGCTTCATCTGATGAGAGCCGAGGGTGAAGACAAGGTCGTCGCGATGCACTCCGTGGAGCGAATAGCCCACTGCCCTGTCCTTGAATCGGTCGCGACGGATGACCTCAGCGAGAGGACCGCGGCGGCAATGCGACTCATAACTGATGCCCACCTCCTCTCGGCCTCCCGAGATTGCCTCGTAGTAACTTTGGAACACTGGTATCAATTCGTTGACAAACGCCTCGCGAGCGGCAAAGACACATTCGCCCTCATAGCCCATCTGCTCTTCGAGAACGTCTAGCAACGAGGCATCGGGCTCTTCCTCCTGGCGAAGCAGCGAGTTGCGCTGCTGCAAGGCCTTGGTGTAGCGCGAGAGATGGTCGATATAGGCATGGTCGAACTGCGATATCACCATGTCCATCAGTCGGCGGCGCTCCTCGCTGAGTCCATCGATAATCATATTGTCGGCAGGAGCTACCATCACGATGGGTATGAGTCCGATGTGCTCCGACAGACGGCGGTATTCCTTACCATTGCGCTTGAAGTGCTTCTTGGTGCCACGCTTCATTCCGCAATACACTATCTCGGGGTCGGCGTCGTCGGTGGCATATCTGCCTTCGAGCATAAAGAATTCCTCGCCATGGCGAATCACCTGTGAGTCGGTATTGCTGATGCTGCTTCGGCAGAACGAAAGATAGTGTATGGCATCGAGAACATTGGTCTTACCCACCCCATTATGGCCGATAAAACAATTTACCTTCGGCGAGAAGTCGAGAGTGACCTCACCGATGTTCTTATAGTTTAATATGGTAAGTTTTTCAAGTATCATTGCCTAAAAATGCATAATTTTAGTGCAAAGTTACAAGTTTTCGGGGGGAAAAGCAAAAAAAGTCGGAAATAAATTTCATTATCTGCATATTTTTTGCTAATTTTGCCCCGAATTTGTGCATATCGCACGTAAAACGAAGAAAAAAATAAAACAAAAGACAATAAATGGCAAATGTTAATGAACAGCAGGGCGCTCTCAATGTAGAGGAGACCCTCAACAAATCGGAGGCCTTCTTCCTCAAATATAAGAAGGCAATTATCTATGGCGTACTCGCAGTGATCGTGGTAATCGCCGGAGTGATTGTTTACAACCAGTATGTGTCGGCTCCCCGTGAGGACAAGGCCAGCACAGCTCTCGCCAAGGGACAGGAATATTTCCAGCAGGACCTTTACGAGAAGGCTCTCAATGGTGATGGTGCAGGTTATGCAGGATTCGTCAAGGTGGCTGCCGACTACAGCAGCACCGACGCAGGCAATCTCGCCAACCTTTATGCAGGACTGTGCTATGCAGGCCTGGGCAAGTGGAATGAGGCTGCTAAGTATCTTGAGGAATTCGACACCCAGGACGACCAGATGATCAGTCCTGCTGCCGAGGGCGCATTGGGCAATGCCTACGCTCACCTCAATCAGCTCGACAAGGCCGTCACTCACCTAAAGAACGCTGCCAAGAACGCCGACAACAACAGTCTGTCGCCCACATTCCTCATCCAGGCTGGAGAAATCCTCGAAAGCCAGGGTAAGGCTGCCGAGGCTCTCGAACTCTACAAGCAGGTGAAGGAGAAGTATGTTTATTCGATGCAGTCACAGACTATCGACAAATATATCGAACGCGCTTCTAATAAGTAATGGCTACAGCTTATCATAATCTGTCGGACTACGACAGCCAGTCTATCCCCGACGCAAGCAACATGTGCTTCGGCATCGTTGTGGCGGAGTGGAATCCCGAAATCACCGACGCCTTGCTCAAGGGTGCAGTGACTACACTTGAGAAGCATGGCGCACTGCCCGAGAATATCCACGTGAAAACCGTGCCTGGCAGTTTTGAACTGATATACGGTGCCCACCAGATGACAAAGCGTGGCGAATACGACGCTATCATCATCCTCGGAAGCGTGATTAGGGGCGAGACACCCCACTTCGACTATATCTGTCAAGGGGTGACCTACGGAATAGCCAAGCTCAACGCATCTAACGAGATTCCTATCATCTACGGTCTGCTCACCACCGAAAACATGGAGCAAGCCAAGGACCGAAGCGGTGGAAAACTCGGCAACAAGGGTGACGAATGTGCTATCGACGCCATCAAAATGGCAAAATTTTAATAAAACACAACTGTATTAGGGAGCGGATAACTTTTATTCGCTCCCTATATTAATTAAATAAGGTATTATGAAATTCATATCATGGAATGTCAACGGACTGAGAGCTTGTGCCGGAAAGGGATTTGGCGACATCTTCAAACAGCTTGACGCCGACTTCTTCTGTCTGCAAGAGACTAAGATGCAGGCAGGACAACTCGACCTCGAATTCGACGGCTATACATCGTATTGGAACTATGCCGAGAAGAAAGGCTATTCGGGTACGGCGATATACACACGCCACACTCCCCAGAGCGTGAGTTACGGAATCGGTATCGACGAGCACGATCACGAGGGACGTGTGATTACATTGGAGATGGAGGATTTCTATCTCGTGTGCGTATATGTGCCTAATGCGCAGGACGGACTCAAGCGTCTTGACTACCGAATGAGATGGGAGGATGATTTCCTCGCATATATCAAGGGGCTCGACGAGAAGAAACCTGTAATCGTGTGCGGCGACCTCAACGTGGCTCACCAGGAGATTGACCTCAAGAATCCAAAGACCAACCGCATGAACCCCGGATTCACCGACGAGGAAAGGGGAAAGTTCACTACATGGCTCAGCAACGGATTCACCGACACATTCCGACATCTCTATCCTGAACAGGTGACCTATTCGTGGTGGTCGTACAGATTCAGGGCAAGAGAGAAGAACACTGGATGGCGTATCGACTATTTCGTGACATCAGAGCGACTCAACGATAGAATTGCCGATGCCAAGATTCACACCGAGATAATGGGCAGCGACCACTGCCCAGTGGAGCTCGATCTGAAATAAAATGGTTGAAAAAAGTTAATTTTCGCTTATTATATTACCCTTTTTCCTTTATACCTTGTTATATATATAAAAGTAATTTAAAAAAACGACATCAATGAAGAAGATCGTATCTGTATTATTTATGCTCGTGACTACCATCTGCATCAATGCTCAGATGGCTGACCCTGTGCATTTCACATCAAAAATGGAAATGCTCGGTGGTGACGAGGCGCAAATTGAGTTTACTGCCAAAATCGACAACGGATGGCATGTGTATTCCACTGGTCTCGGAAACGATGGCCCTATCTCAGCTACATTCAA
Source organism: uncultured Prevotella sp. (assembly GCA_945830345.1). Classification (GTDB taxonomy): domain Bacteria; phylum Bacteroidota; class Bacteroidia; order Bacteroidales; family Bacteroidaceae; genus Prevotella. The sequence goes on along the minus strand of CALZYS010000080.1, from coordinate 4,973 downwards.
TGCCACCAAGATGGATGGAGTGAAAACTGTGGGAGGACTCACCCATAGAGGCAAGGAGATATCGCAGTTTGACAACATGTTCGGTATGAAACTGCGCTACTTCGAGGGGAGCGTGACATTCATACAGAAGATCAAGTTCACCAAGCCCGACTACTCCATCAACTGCTATCTGGAATACGGTGCTTGCAACGACGAGACTTGCCTGCCTCCTACATCCGTGGATTTCATAAAGAGCGGCAAGGCTCCCGCCGTGGCTAAGGAGGCCACCGCCCCCGCAGAAGAAAAAGCCACCCCCGCCTCTGAAAAAGAAGCCACCGCCGCCTCTGAGAAAGAACTCACCGCAGAAGGAGCCACCGTTAGCGGCGATTCCGTCGCCGCTCCTCAAGCCGCCCCCCAAGCTGCCCTCGATTCGGCATCCACAGCCTCCCTTTGGTCGCCTGTCATCAGCGAACTGAAGACCTACGAGGCTGCCCCCACTGATTCCTCTCTGCTCTATATCTTCCTTGCGGGATTTGCTGGCGGTTTCCTCGCCCTGCTCACCCCATGCGTATGGCCTATCATCCCCATGACCGTGAGCTTCTTCCTCAAGCGCAACAAGGAGCGCTCAAAGGCTATCCGCGAGGCTGTCACCTATGGTATATCCATCGTGGTGATATATGTGGTGTTAGGACTTGTTGTCACTCTGCTCTTCGGTGCGAGCGCACTCAACGCCCTATCCACAAATGCAGTATTCAACATCTTCTTCTGTCTGCTGTTGGTAGTGTTCGCTGCCTCGTTCTTCGGAGCGTTCGAGATAACACTGCCTTCGTCATGGAGCAACAAGATTGATGCCAAATCGGAGAACACAAGCGGAATGCTGAGCATATTCCTCATGGCATTCACTCTCACACTCGTGTCGTTCTCATGCACTGGTCCTATCATTGGATTCCTGCTTGTGGCTGTGAGCACTCAGGGCAGTATCCTCGCTCCCACCATCGGTATGCTTGGATTTGCCATTGCCCTCGCTATTCCGTTCACTTTGTTTGCTATGTTCCCCAGTCTGCTGAAGTCGGCTCCCAAGTCGGGCGGATGGATGAATGTGGTGAAGGTGGTGTTGGGATTCATCGAACTTGCCTTCGCACTGAAGTTCTTGTCGGTGGCCGACCTTGCCTACGGATGGCATATACTCGACCGCGAGACATTCCTCGCCCTGTGGATTGTAATCTTCGGACTGCTTGGAGTATATCTCTTGGGATGGCTCAAGTTTCCGCATGACGACGAGGGCAACCGCACCAATGTGCCGCAGTTCTTCCTCGCTATGATCTCATTGGCATTTACCATATATATGATTCCTGGTCTGTGGGGTGCTCCGCTGAAGGCCATCAGTGCATTCGCTCCGCCTATGAACACTCAGGACTTCAATCTTTACAAGGCATCGGTGGAAGCCAAATACCATGATTATGAGGCTGGTATGGCAGCTGCCAAGGCTGAGGGCAAACCAGTGATGATTGACTTCACTGGATTCGGCTGCGTCAACTGCCGCAAGATGGAGGCAGCCGTATGGACCGACCCGAAGGTGGCTGACATGCTCAACGAGAAATATGTGCTCATATCACTTTATGTAGATGACAAGACCCCATTGGCTGAACCTATCACCGTGACCGAAAACGGACAACAGCGCACTCTGCGCACAGTGGGCGACAAGTGGAGCTATCTGCAGAGAGTGAAATTCGGAGCTAACACCCAGCCGTTCTATGTGCTTATTGACAACGATGGCAAACCGCTTGCCGGGTCGCGCTCTTATGATGAGGACATCAACGCCTATATCGACTATCTGCAGACGGGTATTGACAACTATAAAAAATAATATTGGACAGTAATAAATATATTGAACAATGCTGGACAAGGAAACAAGAGACAGAATTATATCACTGATACACAAGGAGGTGGTACCTGCCATAGGATGTACGGAGCCTATGGCTGTGGCATTGGCTACTGCCAAGGCTAAGGAGGCATTAGGCACACTGCCCGAGAGTATCGACGTGTTGCTGTCGGCTAACATACTGAAGAACGCAATGGGTGTTGGCATCCCCGGAACGGGCATGATAGGACTGCCTATCGCCGTGGCTCTCGGAGCGTGCATCGGACGCTCGGAATACCAACTTGAGGTGCTGCGCGACCTCACTCCCGACACACTCGAAGAGGGCAAACTCTATATGCAGCAGCACGACATCAACATCAAACTGAAGGAAGGCATCACCGAGAAGCTCTACATAGAAATCACATGCCATGCCACCGACGGCCGCCAATCCAAGGCCATCATCGCCGGCAGCCACACCCGCTTCATCTACATCAAGAACGCCGCCGGCGAGATAGAATTAGATAATAGCCCCGCTTCCAACGAGGCAGGCAGCCACCGCCAAAATGAGGCAGGCAGCCACCGCCAAAATGAGGCAGACAGCCACCGTTCTCGCGAGTTTTGCTCGCGAGCCACCTCCGCCCCCTCCGCTCCCTCCGCCCCCATCGAGGACGCCGACATCCGCCTCAATCTGAAGATGGTGCATGAGTTTGCCACCGAGGCCCCTCTTGAAGAGATGATGTTCATCCTCCAAACTAAGGACTACAACATGAAGGCAGCCCACGAGGCCATCAAGGGCAACTACGGACATAACCTCGGCAAGACCATCGACCGCCCTCTCGCCAAGGGCATCTTCGGCAACAGCATCTTCTCGCATATCATCGCCAAGACTGCCTCGGCATGCGACGCCCGTATGGGTGGAGCTATGATTCCAGTGATGAGCAACAGCGGCAGCGGCAATCAGGGAATATGCGCCACTAATCCCGTTGTGGTGTATGCCATCGAGAACGAAAACACCGAAGAGGAACTGGTGAGAGCACTGACCCTCAGTCATTTGACAGCTATATACATCAAGCAGAGCCTCGGCAAACTGTCGGCTCTGTGCGGATGTGTTGTGGCATCGATTGGCAGCAGTTGCGGTATCACTTATCTTATGGGAGGCGACTATCAGCGTGTGTGCAATTCGGTGAAGAACATGATAGCCAACCTCACGGGAATGATTTGCGACGGAGCAAAACCGAGTTGCGCACTGAAGATTTCATCTGGAGTATCCACTGCGATACTATCGGCTTTGCTCTCGATGGAGGGCAAGAGTGTGACGAGTGCCGAGGGTATCATCGACGACGATGTGGATCAGAGCATACACAACCTCACGAGTATTGGTGCCGACGCAATGCGAGCCACCGACGACATGGTGCTCAACATCATGACTCACAAGGGTTGCTGACATTAGCTAAAAAATATTCTGCACCAATGAACTGCATTGAGATAAGAAATCTGAGTATAGGATATGACGCTCATTCCAAAAAAGCCAAGACTGTAGCCTCGGCTCTCAACGGTTGTCTTTGCGAGGGCCGACTGACATGCCTGTTGGGTGCCAACGGTGTGGGTAAATCCACTCTGTTGAAGACCTTGTCGGGATTTCTGCAGAAAATTCAAGGCGAAATCATTATCAACAACAAGGACATCGAGGAATATAGCGACAAGGAACTGGCAAGGCTTATCGGTGTGGTACTGACGGCAAAGCCTGAGATACAGAATATGACGGCAAGGGAGATGGTGGCTCTCGGACGCTCGCCATACACTGGCTTTTGGGGCTCATTGGGAGATGACGACAACCGTATTGTGGAAGAGGCGATGGAGATAGTGGGCATCAAAGCCTTGGCCGATAGGATGATTGACACGCTGAGCGACGGTGAGCGACAGAAGGTGATGATAGCCAAGGCCTTGGCTCAGCAGACACCAGTGATATATCTCGACGAACCCACTGCTTTCCTCGACTTCCCGAGTAAGGTGGAGATGATGAGACTACTGAAATCATTGGCAAGGGAAACGGGCAAGATAATCTTCCTATCAACCCACGACGTGAGTATGGCACTGCAGTTGGCTGACGACGTGTGGCTGATGGAGCGCGACGGAGACAAGCGCACTCTCACCATCGGTACTCCGAACGCCCTTGCCGACGAAGGCACACTGCAGCGATTTATCGAGGGCGAGGGAATTCATTTTGACCCTACCACTCTCACCATCAGTCTTTTCGATTCTTTCGGGAGTATTACCGGTTAATACATTCGTCTTTAACTTCCCTTACTTACGCAAGTTGAGTATCTTATTCTACACTCGAAATCGTTACGTCATCAAATTCGTTGAGATATTCTATCAACTTCTCGTTGCGGTTGTCACGCTTAACCTTCATCGAGAGATTGGCCTCGAAGATGACCCCCTGACTCGTCTTGCGCTCCTTGAGTTCGTAGGAGATGATGTCAAGACAGTTACGACGCACCTCCCTCACCGCCTTCTTCACACTCTCTTGGGATGTGGCTGAGAATGAGAGGATAACCACCGACGTACTCACACGCGGAATAATGACACTGAGGATTTCAAGTCCGATGAGCACCATAAGTGTGGTGACTATGGCGGGAAGATACATACCTGTGCCACATGCAAGACCAATAGCGGCAGTGACCCACAAACCGGCGGCTGTGGTGAGACCTCTCACCACATTCTTCTGGAAGATGATTGTGCCGGCACCGAGAAAACCTATTCCCGATACGACCTGTGCAGCCACACGTGAGGAATCCTTGAGTTCGAAACCAAAGCCATACTGCGATACTATGCAGAAAAGGGCACTGCCCAAGGCTACAAGAAAATGGGTGCGGAATCCAGCATCCTTGGCTCTATACTCACGCTCGAAACCTATCACGCCGCCAAGCAACATGGCTATGGCAAGACGTAGGGTAATATCCAACTCTGTTCCCATAACTCTCTCTCCTTATTTTAATAAATTGTGATTACTTCTTTGTACGCCGAGTGACAAGCGACACTGGCAGACTGAGAATCAGACCTACCGTGATGTTCATAGTCATGATATTCAGGGCAGTCATTATCGGCGAGGCATCGGCAAACTCCTTCAGTC
>CALZYS010000079.1 GCA_945830345.1 uncultured Prevotella sp. | reverse complement strand
CATCCTTACGCAGGATGTCGGGAGTCTCTCCGGCACGGTTGTGGGCAATCTCTATGCCGAAACGCTTGATGTCCTGCCAACGCAGTCCGTCCATGATAGTCTCGCATCGGCGCATGTGGAGAATGCAGTGGAACAGGCTCTCCTGCGTCTCGTCATCCACGGTGAATCCGCTTGGGTTGAGACGCTTCTTGGGAGTGGAATATACAGATGCCGGCAGTGGGTCGCCATTGAGATCCTCACTGTATTCCATATCGCCATAGATGGCCTCCACATCCTCAATGGATATGTCAAAGGTGGTGCGGCAGTTATACAGCATCCATGTGTTGATGTCCTCGACAGCCTTGTCATACTGCTTGAGATGAGCGTATGCCTCGGCACGGCAGAGCAGTGTCTCAGGACCTGTGAGCGGTACGGTGACTACCATCGGATAGCCGATACCGTTCACCTTATCCACATACTGCATGTCCTGGCGATACTTGGTGTAGCATATCTTCTGCTCAATACCCCAGCATGAGTTTGCCATGTAGAGGTCGCTACTTGTGCCGTATGCTCCCCAAAGACCGCTTGTGCGATAAGTCTCGATATTGCAGATATACGTGGCGTTATGTCCATAGCGTGTACCAGTGTTGTAAGGACCCACCCAGAATGGCATCTGCGATGTGGCAGTCTGCAACAAGAAGTTGGCAGCCGACTTGGTTGACACAAACTCATTGCAGCGTGAAGTGAAGTCGGAAGGCATCTCATATATGGTCTTCCAGTCGCGCATCACCTTTCCAGGATTGCTGCCAAGCACCTTGTCGGCACACTCTATCGCCTTGTCCCACTTCTGATAATAGAGATAGAATCGGGTGGCGAAGGCGTAAGCCGCATTGCGGTTAAAGTGATATTTCTGCACGGTGTAGAGGTTATTGTCGATAAGCGGCAGACCTTCCTCTATGTCCTTGGCTATATTGGCATACAGTTCTGCCAATGTGCCACGGGTATATTCCGGACTTACCGTAGTCTCGGGCGTGGTTGCGTAAGGCAGACCGAGGTTTTTGTCGGCTGTCTCGGGAGAGTAGGCCTGACAGAAGAAGTTGGCAAGAGCGAAATGTCCCCAAGCCCTGCACATCAGGGCCTCGCCACGCTGTGCCGACATCGACTCGCGACCATCCATCTCGTCAATCGATGCAAGAGCCTGATTGGCTGCAGCGATGGCCAGATAAGTGTTATTCCAGAAACTCAAGGGAGAGTCGTTGCCAGTGCCCGTGATTTTCTTCCACAGGTAGGCTTCCTGCTGCAGTCTCTCGCCGATGGTGTAGTTAGTACCATTGTCCATGGTGTTGTCGGATGCCATCTCGCAGAGGTAATTGGTATTGCTCTCTGAGTATGCCGACACAAGCAGTTTTGTCACCTTCTCGGCACTGTTGATTTCCGTGCGGTTGTCGGGCATCTTGTCGAGAAAATCGTCGCAGGATGTCAATGTCATCGCAGCCGCAAGGGTCAGATATGATATTATTCTTGTTTTCATTGTCATAGTGTTTTTATTATATTCCTAATCTCAGGGTAAGTGTAAACTGCTTTGGCATTGGTGATGCCACACCGCCACTATTGTAGAACTCAGGGTCCTGACCGTTGAGTTTCTTATCTGAATAGATGAGGAAGAGGTTGGTGGCCTGCAGCTTCAGCGAGAGTGCCGACAGTTTAAGCGGCTGGATGAGCTTTGCGGGGAAGTCGTAGGTGAGCGAAATTTCCTTCATACGGATGAAATCGCCCTTTGCCACGCGCTCCGTCGAGTAGTTATATGCATTGTAGGCATAGTTCAGATATGGGTCATTGTTGAGCAGACGCTGGTCGGCTATCACTGGCACATTCGTGATCAGTTCGTCGCCCTGCACAGTCCAGCGGTTTTTGAACTCCTTAGGCATGGCAGTGAGGTCGCTGTAAGAGCTCTTGAACACGGGGTCGAGACGGATGACATTACCGAAGGCGTAGGTCATGAACACGTTGAGCTTGAAGTTCTTATAGGTAAAGACGTTACCGAATGAACCCGTGATGGTGGGATCGACAGACCCCTCATACACCAAGTGGCTCTTCTCGTTGTACTCCTGGAAATAGATGTCAGAGGTGGTCACCTGTCCGCTCTCATTGATGAATGTGGGCACTCCGTCTTCGTTCAGTCCCTGGAAGTCAAACGAGAACAGCGAGCGCACGGGATAACCCGACATGGTGAATCCCGTACCCGTAACCATGTCAATCACACGCACGTTGGAGTCGAAGTCGGTGACGGTGTTCTTGGTCTTTGAGAAGATGAAGTCGATATTCCACTTGAAGTCCTTGGTGACGATATTGCGTGTGGATAGCGACACCTCGATACCATGCGAGCGCATACTTGCCACGTTGGCATACTTGGTGACGCGTCCGCCCACACCCGTTGTAGTGACAGCTCCGATGAGGTCGTAGTTGTTGCGGCGATACCAGTCAACCTCAAGGTTGATGCGGTTGTCGAGGAATCCCACGTTGGCACCGATATTGAACTCATGTTTCTTTTCGTAGGTCAGCTCACTGTTCTCAACGTCGTTGATACCCAATCCCGACTCGCTCACGTCGGTTGACGGACGCCAGGGATTATAACTGGTGATAACCACCTTGGAGTTGGTGATGCTCGACGGACCGCGGTCGGCAGTCAGTGAGTAAGAGGCACGAAGTGTGGCATTCGACAATACCGAGCGCACCGACTCAAACCATGGCTCTTCGTGGATATTCCATGCTCCCGACACGTTCCATGTGGGCAACCAGCGGGCAGAACGGCTCTTTCCGAGTTTGTTTGTTCCCTCATAACGCACTGTTCCGTTGACGCTGTAGCGTCCCTTCCATGAGTAGTTGGCAGTGCCGAAGAAGGCTGCCGAACGGGTGTAGCTGTCAACAACCGAGAAATACTGTGTACCTTCCTCCTGTCCCTGCTTGAAATAGAGATAGTCGTAGGATGGCAGCATACCCATGTCATACTGTATGCCCACACCATGGAAGAAGGTGCGGCGACGCTCAAGGTTGTTCACCTCCATACCACCGAAGAGGTTGACGATGTGGTCCTCGTTATATACATCATTATAATTGGCAGTGGCACGGAAGTCCCAACTGTTCATCCTATACTTTGTCTCACGATAGAATCCTCCGACGGGAAGTACGCTCACTGGCAGAGAGTTGACCTTATCAGGGTCGGTGTATAGCCATGGGTTGGCATCCCTCACCGTGGCGTCGTCCATGGCGCGATATGCCCATGCCTGGTTGGCATAGTCGTGTATCTCGTGCTCCTGGGTTGTGGTTGAGAACTTATACGCTCCCAACACCGAGATCTCCACCTTGGTGATTGGCTTATACTTCAGTTCTCCCTGAATCTTGGTGTCCACCACGTTGAAGTTCATGAAGTTGTTCTCAAGTTCGTGGAAGATATTAAACGGAGCATAGTTCCTGACGTAATACTCATTGGGATTGAGAGTACGTGAGGTGTTCAAAGCATAAGAATAGGGATTGATGTCGAAGTCGCGGCGCACCTCGCCTGATACGGGGTCGAGACTCTGACCGAGTGTACCCGGGGCACGCTGTTTACGGTAGGCGGCATTACCGATGATGTTCACCGTCACCTTCTTGGATATGTTATACAGGGCATTGATATTTCCCGTATATCGCTGCACACTGCTCTGCTTATACCATCCAGGATCGTCCATGATACTGAACGAGGTGTAGTACTGAGCCTTGTCGGTACCCGACGACATGCTGATAGAGTGGTTCTGGGATATTGAATTGCTGAAGAGCAGGTCAAACCAGTCGGTATTCCTGTATTCTGCCTCTCTTAGATACGCATTACGGGCGGCATCAGTGTTGGCAAGACCAAACTTGCCCGAGGTCTCGTCGTAGCTGTTGAGCAGATGATACATCTTGCCATACACACCGCTGTCGGAAGCGCGATAGGTGTGGGCAAAGTTTATGATTCCACCATTCTCCATCTCGCGATATACAGCCATCTGCTCCTGAGAGTTCATGATGTTGAAGTTGCTATAGCTTGGCTTGAGGCGCATGGTGAACTCACCGGTATAGCTAATCTTGTTGCTTCCCGAGTGTCCTTTCTTGGTTGTAACGACAATCACACCAGCCATCGCGCGCGCACCATATATAGAGGTGGCACTACCATCCTTAAGAATCTGGAACGACTCGATGTCGTCGGCATTCAATCCGGCAATGGCCGAAGAGATAAGCGTTGCGGCATCACCTGATGACAGGGCATCGGCATCCACCTCGGTCACGTCTTCCATAATAACACCATCGACAACCCACAAAGGTTTGGAGCTACCATAAATTGACGTTGCACCACGTACTCTTATTCGCGGGGCAGTACCGAATGTGCCACTCACGTTCTGCACCGACACACCGGCAGCCTTACCCTCAAGGGCACGGCTGACATCCGACACACCGTCGAGCTTCACCTTGTCGCCACTCACCTTGGTAGTGGCACCGGTGAAGAGTCGCTTGTCCATCTTCTGCATACCGGTCACAACCACTTCGCCGAGGGTCTGTGCGTCTGACATCAGTTCAACCTTCATACCATCGCGTGCCTTCAGTGTCTGCGATACCATACCAATGTAGCTGACTACAAGCTTCTTGCCATTGGGCACAGCAATAGTAAAATTACCATTAACATCGGTGATAGAGCCTGTCTTCGACCCTTCCACCATTACCGACGCACCGATGACTGGTTCGCCGTCTTCATGGGAAACAACTGTTCCCGTCACTTTTGTCTGTGCCATTGCTATTCCAACAAAAAGCAGCAATGCCGACAAAAGTGTTGCAATGCGTTTTTTCATAAAATGCTATTATTGTATTTTTCTTTTTTAAAAAACTGAGTGCAAAATTATGCATAATAAATTTGCACCTCATGTATTGACTAAGAGAGAGAAAAACAATATAATTATTAATTTAAATTTAAAACATTATGAGAAAAATTTACTATCTATTTTTAACGATGTTGCTTGGCATGGTCGGTATGTCGGCTAATGCGCAGGAGGCTAAGTCAATGAAGGTGATTTTCAATGTTGACAATCCTGACAACATCACAATCAATATTGATGGAGTGGCTCAGAGCCTTGTTGCAGGTGACAACGAAATCACTCTCAATGCACCTTATGGCTACTACAGTTCTGTATATGTGTATGCTACTGATGGCAATTTCATTACTAAGGCAACAAAGGATGGTGCTAATCAGCTTTACTCTGCATACAATACCCAATGGTCATTTTATCCTTCAGACTCGGATGCAGACAAGACTATTTTCATTGAGACTATTGCAGGAAAAGAAGCCCGTACAGCAAGCTGCACCGTAACAGTTGACGATGCTTCAAAGGTAAGAGTACAGCGCAATGGTACTAATACAACTGTTGAACTTCAGAATGGCAAGAACACCGTATATTATATACCAGGATATGAGACAATGTTGATTATTAATCCTGTAACCTATGGTACTACATTGTACAAGGCAACTCTTAACGGCGAGGATTTGGTATATTCTTCTGGATATTCTGCAAATCTGAGCAGCGAGGGTGGCGATAAGATCGACATTCTGGCTAATTTCCCTGAAGGTCTTACTTATAATGTTAAGCTGACTTATGTTGACATAGAAAAGGCTAAGGGTGTAGTTACAGGTGTTACTGTTGACGGAACAGCTATTGATACTTTCAATGACGCAGAAGGTTTCGATGTACCAGCTGGAAAGGCTGTTGCTATTACTTTTGATAACGTAAACTTCAAAATAGATGGTGTTACTGTAAATGAAACGCCTTTATCTTATGTTTATAGTTCATATAACTTCACACCGACTAATAACACCGTGATTAATATTGATGCCCATAGGTATGGCACTGTTAAGGCTACTCTGAATGTTGACAACAAGGACAATGTGATTGTCTATAAGGGATACTCTTATAATGGTGAAATTATTGAAGTCGCAAATGGCGATAACGATATTGAACTTTCTGAGAACAATGCCGTTGTCACCATCAAGGCTAACTCTGGTTGCTTCATTACATCTGTGACATACGGTGAGACAACTCTCTCTAATCAGAGCGAATATACAATCAGCTCTGTTACTGACGGAATGGTAATCTCAGTTGTTTCTGGTGCTATCGTTCGCGACAAGTCGTTCACTCTTAACATTGATGACATCACAGCAGCTCAGTATGGCTTCACTTTGACACGTGCTTCTGACCGCAGTACTGTAGATGGTCTTGTAACAGGTAAAAACACGGTGGCTTTTGCCGAAAGTGAGACTCATTACCAGCTTGGTGCTTTTGGCGCTCCTGTATTTGGAGTGTTCAATAGGGGAGTGATGATCAATCCAAGCTATCAGGGAAGCACATCTGTTGAGTTTGATGTGGAAGATGGAGATGTAATTGATGCTTACGTTAAGGAGCTTCCTGCTACTTATAATGTTAAGTTTACTTTGGAAGAGGGAATCTATGCATATCAGTTCAATGAGGTTTCTGCAAGCTACGTTGGAGCTTCCAGCCAGTGGTCCACTATGGGATATACTGCTGTTGAAGGTACTGAGTTCACTATCACCATCAAGCCAATGGATGGTTTGAACATCGATGTTAAGGTAGGTGAGGAAGCAATTGCAGCCAATGCCGAAGGTGCTTTTGAGGTTCCTGTATCAGAAGCTGCTACAATCAATATCACCAAGTCAACAAGTGATGGCATCAACACCATCAATGCCTCAAATGCCGACAACGTTATCTACACTCTCCAGGGTGTGAAGGTTAATGGCAAGGCAGCTAAGGGCTTGTATATCAAGAACGGCAAGAAGGTCGTAGTGAAGTAAGTAATCAAGTGATTTTAGATATAATAATACATAAAATCAACTCTATTTAAGAGAGGTCGGGGAGTCAAATAACGGACTTTCCCGCCTCTCTTGTTTTTTCTCATAATAAGAAATATAAAAGAAATATCATGAAATTAAAGTTATTTACCGCGTCGTTGCTGATAACGACGGCGCTTTCGGCTCAGGCCCAGACCAAACTCGGAATATCTGAACAGGTGAGGCTTAGGGAACTGAAAAGTGAGCTGAGGAAAACCGATGTTTTCCAGTATAAGAAAAGCACATCACAGCGGGCAAAGGAATTGCTCGGAGTGAATCCTTCTTACGCCTTGGCGATTGCCCAGTTGGCAGAAGGAACAACAGAGGAAGACCTTAAGGCACAGGGAGTGAACGTGATTCGCAGTCGCAGTGGCTTTGCCTTCATCGCAGTGCCATTGGATGACGCCGAGCGCGTAGCTGCTACCAAGGGCATCAAGAGGATTCAATTTGAACGTCCCGTTCAGCAGAAGTTGAAGTATGCCCGATTCGACACTGGCGTGGATAAGATTCACGAAGGTATGGGTCTGTCGCAGGCATATACCGGCAAGGGAGTTGTGTGCGGTATCGTTGACCAGGGCTTCGACTTGAACCATATCAACTTTTTGGATGATAACGGCGAACCGAGAGTAAAGTATTTCGAGAGGGTAGGATATAACTATAATTATAAAAATCCGACTGACCCTATTGCGGAAAGAACCATATACAATACTCCCGATGCAATACGCGGTTATCAGACAGATGCCACAACAACATATCATGCCGCGCACACTATGGGAATCATGGCAGGAAGCTATAAGGGAACAGCCAAGACAGCCTCTCTGACCGATACCGAACCCTATGTGGCTGTTGACGATATTCCTGTTCCTTTCTATGGGGTGGCTTACGATGCCGACATCGTGGCTGCCAACTGTGAGGAATATACCGACATATTGATAGCAATCGCCGTAGAGGACTTGTTGGGTTATGCCGAGGCATATAACAAACCGATGGTGGTGAACCTCTCATTAGGCACCAACCAAGGTTCGCACGACGGAAAAGCTGTGGTGTGCCAGTTCTTTGATGTTTTGGTTGAGGAACTGAATGCCAAGATTGTAATGGCAACAGGCAATGAGGGCGACCAGAAGATTGCCGCCAATAAGACTCTCACGGCTGAAGATAATTTATTCCAGACATTTATCACCGGCGACACCTTCAAAACAGAACAGGGAGATATCTACGTGCGCTCAGGACAGGTGGACATATATGGCAACGACATGAAGCCGTTCAAGTCATTGCAGGCTATTGTGTGGAATACATCTCGTGGTAGGATTTCAAAAAGATACACCCTTGAAATTAATGAAGAGACATTGGGTTCGGGTAAGTACTGGTGTTCAAGTTCTGACTATCAGGACTATGACTCTGACGTGGTCGATGCCACTCTTGCCCAGTATTTCAGCGGAACAATAGGACTTTTTTGTGAAGTGGATAGTTCACTCGGTCGCTCGCACTGCATAGTGTCGTTCGACCTTGTGGATAACGCCGAAAAGAATATTGCCAACAACTATAAGATTGGATTTATTGTCGAAGGTGAGGCAGGACAGCGTGTAGATGCTTTCACCGTTGGATATTTCCATGGATTGAGCAGCTACGATATTGAAGGCTTCACCGACGGCTCATGCAATGGGTCGGTGAGCGACATGGCTTGTGGAAAGAGAACATTGAGCGTAGGTTCGTATAACACTTCCGAGGGATGGGCACAGTTGGACGGATACAGATATTCCCAAGAAAATGCCAGAATAAAATTGGGTAAGGTGTCGCCATTCTCTTCTTACGGAACGTTGATCGACGGACGCAACCTGCCTGACGTGGTGGCTCCCGGAGCTTATATCATATCATCAATGAACCGCTATTATCTGGAAGTGAATGAAAACACTTTTGGCAACTTCAGTGCCGTGGCAAATGTCAATGGTGAAGACTATCCATACGCATGGGCGGCTGGTACCTCAATGGCTTGCCCAATGGTGTCGGGTATCATTGCCCTGTGGCTTGAGGCCGACCCGACACTCACAATGGAGGACATACGCGACATCATCCGCCAGACTTCACGTATGGATGCCGATATGCTTGAGGCTGACCCCGTAAAGGTTGGTGCCGGTAAGATTGATGCATATGAAGGACTCAAGGAAGTGCTTCGCAGGAAGACTTCGGGTATTGACGGCGTGCAGGCCGACAACAACCGACTCGTGGTGTCGCAGGCCGGCGAGCGTGGAGTGAAGGTGTTCCTTGCCGGAGCCAATAAGCTCAGGGCTGAGGTGTTCACCATGGCAGGCGTTAAGGTGCTTGAGCAGACCATCAACGGCGACGAGGCTCTGCTCGACCTCAGTGGCAAGAACAAGGGCTCTTATGTCATTCGCGTCAATGGCAAGCTGTCGAAATGTATTCTCGTTAAGTAATAATATAATAAGGTATAAATATGAAAAGACTATTTAAGACATGGCTCGGCTTTGCATCCTTGGTGGGAGCATTGCTATGCCTGCCCCAGACAGTGACGGCGGCAGA
>CALZYS010000078.1 GCA_945830345.1 uncultured Prevotella sp. | reverse complement strand
TGCAGATGGGACGTGGCGGCACGCAGTTGGTGCTCGACATGGGTAATCCCAAGGTGCAAGACTTTGTGGTGTCGGTGGTTGACAATCTCATGAAGGAGAATCCCGACCTTTATTATATCAAGTGGGATGCCAACATGAACATAAGCAACCATGGTTCGCAGTACTTGACAATGGACAAGCAGAGCCATCTGTTGGTGGAATATCATCGCGGATTGGAGAAGGCATTGAAGAGAATACGCGCCAAATATCCCGACCTGATTATTCAGGATTGCGCTTCGGGAGGAGGTCGAGCCAACTGGGGATATATGCCGTACTTCGACGAGTTCTGGGTGAGCGATAATACGGACGCTCTTCAGAGAGTGTATATGCAGTGGGGCACAAGCTATTTCTTCCCTGCCCAGGTGATGGCATCGCATATCAGTGCAGCCCCGAATCACCAGACATTCCGCAATGTGCCATTGAAGTATCGTATCGACGTGGCAATGAGCGGACGACTCGGTATGGAGATACAGCCCAAGAACATGACCGACGAGGAGAAGGCTCTGTGCAAGAACGCCATAGCCGAGTACAAGACAATTCGGCCGATAGTGCAGTTGGGAAATATCTATCGTCTGCAGTCGCCCTACGACAAGAAGGGGGTGGCATCGCTGATGTATGTTGACGATGCCAAGGCGAAGGCAGTATTTTATTGGTGGAAGACCGAGACATTCGTCAACCAGCACCTGCCGAGAGTGAAGATGGCAGGACTCGATGCAAACAAGACCTACCGCATCCACGAGCTTAACCGCATCGACAACGAGCCGCTTGCTTTCGAGGGCAAGACATTCAGTGGTGCCTATCTGATGGCAAACGGCTTGGAGATACCTTACACCCATAATGTCGATTATCATAAGAAGACGGCATGGGCAAGTAGGGTGTTGGTGATAGAGGAAGCCAAAGCCCCCCTCTAACTCCCCCAAGGGGGATGACTAAGTAACCAAAAGCCTCCCCTCGGGGAGGTTTGGAGGGGGCTTTTGGTTGGTTTGGAGGGGGCTAATATATTGCGTCGAGCTGCTTCTTCATTAGTTGCAGCTCGTCGCGTATTTCTATTAGCTTGCTTAGTACCTCGGCAGTCTTGTCGGCTCCGGTGCGATTGCTTTGCAGGATTTTTCTGGCGGCAGCAATCTTGAAACCGCGCACTTTGACGAGGTTGTAAATCAGTTGCACCTGCTCAATATCCTTGTCGGTATATTGCCTGATGTTACCCGTTCCGCGGGTCTTCGGTTTGAGATGTGGAAACTCCTGTTCCCAATATCTCAATGTACTCTCATTAACGCCAAATTTCTCGGCAACTTCAGTTATAGAGTAGTATAACTTGAGGTTTTTGTCTGTTTTTAATGCCATATTTCACTTTTTTTTTCAATCATTTCCAAAAACATTTGCAAATATACACAAAATAAACTATCTTTGCAACAATTTTCGAAGAAAAGTTGAAATAAAACATAAAAAAACATGATGACAGCAAATGAAATCCGCGATTCGTTCAAGAATTACTTCGAATCGAAAGGACATGCAATCGTACCGTCGGCTCCTATGGTAATCAAGGACGACCCTACGTTGATGTTCACTAATGCTGGTATGAACCAGTGGAAAGACGTTATCCTCGGTACACGTGACCCGGAGCCACGCCGCCGTGCAGATTCACAGAAGTGCCTCCGTGTAAGCGGTAAGCACAACGACCTCGAAGAGGTAGGACACGACACTTATCACCACACCATGTTCGAGATGCTCGGCAACTGGAGTTTTGGTGATTACTTCAAGGAAGGTGCCATCGACATGGCATGGGAATATCTTGTTGATGTATTGAAACTCGACCCCAAGGACCTCTACGTGACTGTATTCGAAGGTTCAGAGGAAGAAAACCTCGTACGCGATGATGAGGCTGCCTCTTATTGGGCAAAGCATGTGCCTGCCGACCATATCATCAACGGCAACAAGCACGACAACTTCTGGGAGATGGGCGACACAGGACCCTGTGGACCATGTTCCGAGATTCACCTCGACTCGCGCACTCCCGAGGAGAAGGCAAAGGTGCCCGGACGCGAACTCGTCAACAAGGATGACCCCCAGGTGATCGAGATATGGAATATCGTGTTCATGCAGTTCAACCGCAAGGCTGACGGCTCGCTCGAACCGCTCTCGATGAATGTTATCGACACAGGTATGGGATTCGAGCGTCTTGTGCGTGCCATGCAGGGCAAGCACTCCAACTATGACACAGATATCTTCCAGCCAATTATCAAGGAGATATCACGCCTGTCGGGTAAGGAATACGGCAAGACCGAGGAGGTGGACGTAGCCATGCGCGTTATAGCCGACCACCTGCGTGCCGTATCGTTCTCCATCGCCGATGGTCAGTTGCCAAGCAATGCCAAGGCAGGATATGTCATCCGTCGCATCCTTCGCCGTGCCGTACGCTATGCCTACACCTTCCTCGACCAGAAGGAATCCTTCATGTATAAGCTCCTGCCGGTGTTCATCGGCGAGATGGGCGGTGCATATCCCGAACTCGTGGCTCAGCGTGAACTTATCGGTCGCGTGATGAAGGAAGAGGAAGACTCGTTCCTCCGCACACTCGACAAGGGTATCAACCTGCTCAACCAGGCAATGGACGAATTGAAGGCTAACGGCAAGACCGTGCTCGACGGAGCACAGGCATTCCGCATGTTCGACACCTATGGATTCCCTCTCGACCTCACCGAACTCATCTGCCGTGAGAACGGATATACCGTTGACGAGGAAGGATTCAACGTGGAGATGGAGAAGCAGAAAGCCCGCGCCCGCAATGCAGCTGCCGTGGAAAACGGCGACTGGGAGGTGCTGCAGGAAGGCGAGCAGAAGTTCCAGGGATACGATTACACTGAATATGAGTGTCATATCCTAAGATATAGAAAGGTGACGCAGAAGAAGCAGAGTTTCTATGAGCTTGTCCTCGACAATACCCCGTTCTATGGCGAGATGGGAGGACAGGTGGGCGACCGCGGTGTGCTCGTCAGCGAGAACGAGACCGTGGAAATCATCGACACCAAGCGAGAGAACAACCAGAGCATACATATCGTGAAGCAGTTACCGAAAGACCCGACAGCCGACTTTATGGCATGTGTGGATGTTGACAAGCGCAATGCCTGTGCCGCCAACCATACCGCCACCCACTTGCTCGACTATGCCCTCAAGCAGGTATTAGGCGACCACGTGGAGCAGAAGGGTTCGTATGTAAGTCCCGACACTCTGCGCTTCGATTTTTCACATTTTCAGAAGGTGACGGATGACGAACTACGTCAGGTGGAGCGTATGGTCAACTCGATGATTCGTGAGGACTTGCCTCTCGATGAGCATCGTGATACACCGATTGAGGAAGCCAAGAAACTTGGAGCCATTGCCCTCTTTGGAGAGAAGTATGGCGACAAGGTGCGCGTCGTTCGTTTCGGTCCGTCGTGCGAGTTCTGCGGTGGTATCCATGCTTCATCCACAGGTCGCATCGGTATGTTCAAGATTATCTCCGAGAGCAGCGTGGCTGCAGGTATTCGCCGTGTAGAGGCAAAGACCGGTATTGAGTGCGAGGAGATGATGTATAATCTTGAGGATGGAATTAAGGCAATTCGCGCGATGTTCAACAATGCCAAGGACCTGCGTGGAGTAATCCAGAAATATATCGAGGAGCACGACACGATGAAGAAGAGTATCGAGGCATTCCAGGCACAGGCCGTGGAGCGTGCCAAGGCTTCGTTGGTAGAGAAGGCCCGCATTGTCAATGGTGTCACCGTGGCCTCAGCCGTTCTTCCCATCTCCGCCCAGGCAGCCAAGGATCTTGCCTTCAAGGTGCGCGAGGCAATCGGCGAGAATCTGCTCTGCGTCATCGGTAGTGTAGAGGCAGGCAAGCCGATGCTCACAGTAATGATGAGCGAGGACGTAGTGAAAGACCATGGACTCAATGCCGGACAGCTTGTTCGCGAGGCAGCCAAACTGATACAGGGCGGCGGTGGCGGTCAGCCCCACTTCGCCACTGCGGGAGGAAAGAACCCCGACGGACTAAGTGCTGCTGTCGATGCGATTATCGCGAAGCTGTGACGGCGTCGGATAGATAATTTAAACACAGAGACACGGAGTTGAATTTATTAAGTTATATAAAGATACAGAGAATAATTACTCTGTGACTCCGTGGCTCTGTGTTTGACAAGAAAACTTTGTGTCTTTGTGTCCAATAAATAAAATCAATAAATATAATAAAACTACTTAAAAAATAACGTTATGAGAAAAACTATTTTAAAATCGCTGTTGCTGTCATTCTTGTGTATGGCCGTAACAGTTGTCTTCGCGGAAGAGAAGACTCCCGCCTTTCCCGGTGCCGAAGGATTTGGACGCTATGTGACTGGCGGACGCGGCGGCAATGTTTATCATGTGACATCGCTTGCCGACGACGGTTCGGAGGGAACCCTCAGATGGGCACTCGGCAAATCGGGTGTCAAGACTATCGTGTTCGACGTTTCGGGAACAATTCATCTCAAGTCAGCACTCAACATCTCCATCGGCAATGTCACCATAGCAGGACAAACAGCTCCTGGTGACGGTATTTGTGTTGCTGACTATCCTGTAGCTATAAAGGCTAACAACGTCATTGTGAGATATATGAGATTCCGATTGGGTAACAACAACGTGCTCGTCAATGGTGCCGACGGTTGGGATGGTTTCGGTGGATTCGACCAGCAGGACTGGATGATTGACCACTGCTCAGTGAGCTGGTCTATCGACGAGTGTCTCTCCGTTCTTGGCAACAAGAACACCACCGTGCAGTGGTGCCTCGTGGCCCAGAGCCTTGTCAATTCCGGACACACCAAGGGTGCCCATGGCTATGGCGGCAACTGGGGTGGCAGCGGTGCCTCATTCCATCATAATCTGATTGCCCACCATGGCAGCCGCACTCCGCGCCTTGGCCCGCGTCCCACCACACAGCTCGACGAGCGTATGGACATGCGCAACAATGTCATATACAACTTCGGCGGCAACGGATGCTACGGCGGTGAGGGTATGAAAGTTAACATCGTCAACAACTACTACAAGCCAGGTCCCGGAACTCCCACCGACAAGAAGGGCTACCGCATTGCAGGAGTGGGAATACGCACCAATAAATACGTAAATACCTATCCAGCCTACGCCCCTGCACTTCATCTATGGGGAAAATATTATGTAATAGGTAATTACAACAGCAAATATACCACAGTTAACCAGGACAACTGGACATACGGAGTAATCAACCAGATTGATGCCAACAATTGCGACGGTACTTTCACTCAGGAGACCAAGGACAGCATCAAGCTCACTGAGCCTATTGATTACATCCTAACCACCACCCACTCAGCCGCAGATGCCTACGCGAGAGTGCTTGACTTCGCCGGAGCAAGTCTTCATCGCGACAGCTTTGACGAGCTGATGGTAAGCGATGCCCGCAACGGTAAGGCTACATACACGGGCAGCGGATTGAGCAAGGGTTTTGTAAATTCACAGGATGACAACAAGCCCGCAGATGCTGACGCCTCATGGAGCGCGTGGCCCACGCTTGCCTCCAAGGATGCCCCGAAGGACACCGACGGCGATGGTATGCCCGACGAATGGGAGCTTGCCAATGCCCTCGACCCAACCAACCCCAACGACGGCAAGACCATTGGAGCCGACGGCTATTCAAATCTTGAAAACTATCTCAACTCGCTCGTTGCAGACATCACCACATCGCAAAACGCCGGCGGCGAACTTATGGGAAGCACAGTAGAGGAGAGTGAGCAGCCTGTGGAGTCAACACTTGACATCACACCCGAGACAGCCAACGGCGACTGGACATTTTCAAATGGTTGCAGCATCACCATGTCAACTGCCAAGGGTTATTCCACAAGCAAGAACTGCGGAATACAGAGCATCAAATATTCCAACAATGTCACATATACAATCCATCTGCCCGAGGGCGTGGCAGTGAGCAGCATTGACTTTCAGGGATTTACCAATGAGGACGGTGTGGATGGCTATCTCGCCCAGCTTAACGACATGACCTTCAGTTCCTCTGATTACATTTTCCCCTCAAGAACTGGCAATAAGGCTGTTTCATATAACGTCAAGTTAGGTAAGCCCGTAAGTGGAAGCGTCAGTGTCAAGTTCGTAAAACAAGTGGGTATGAGAATGACTCTCAACGTCGTATCCTCTACAGGCATCACTCCAATAACTCTCGACGTTGATTCTGACTCAAAGACATTCAACCTCGGTGGTCAGTTCATTGGAAAGAACTCTAAGGGAATCGTCATTCAAAACGGTAAGAAAGTAATTAAATAAAGTGTCACAGATAATAATCACATAGATTATTTCGAGCTCTATCTTTGGCAATGCGCAGCCACTGGTGACGTTGGGCGAGACGCCCGCAAGCCCAGTTGACTGCGCATCGTTTCTGTTTTTATAGTCTTCGTAAATTTTTTTTGATGTCATCCGCTTGTAGGCTCTTACCTCGTGTAAGACCGACTGCCGAAAGCCGGCTCAAAAGGGCTTTTAAGTGGAGTCAGAAGTCTCTTTCAGTCGGCTCAGATTGACCTTTGAGCTGGCTCGCCTGTGTCTTGTCTAATGCTTCTTCCATGCCAAGCGTCACCCGTCATCTTAAAAAAACAAATTTTTTATGTCCACCGTCCCCTTTTATTAATTAATATATAATAAGGTACGCGTGAAGGGAAAGAGTAGTCAATCCCCTTCTAAGCCTTATTACCACCAAAACATTCACGAAAGCAAGGTGACGGGTGACGTTACTGTTCACATTAAGCCCTTCCAGTGCTCTACGTTCATGTTATGTATTATGCGGTAGCTACTCGTTTAGTAGTTCAATAAACGAGCTTAATGTATAAATTTTGTTAATATTCGAAACTTTTTTGAGGGAATGTAATAGAATGCCATTTATTTTATATAAATTTGCAGCGGAAAAATAAAACATAATCAAAAAAGTAAAAAACTAATTATAATAACTAAAAAAACGAAACGCTATCATGAAAGAAAGAACAGCGAAGCGATCTGGCAAATTACTTGCCCTATTGGCACTTATGCTATTGCTGCCATTGGGAGTTGTTGCCCAGGTCATTACAGTGAAGGGTACTGTTATTGATTCTCAGGGCGAGACAGTGATAGGTGCCAGCGTGGTAGAGAAAGGCAATGTGAAGAATGCCACGGTTACCGACTTTGACGGTAATTTCACAATGAAGATTGCCAAAGGAAAGACACTCGTGATTAGCTTTATCGGTATGGAAACGCAAGAGGTGAAGGCTGCGCCTACTCTCAATGTTACAATGCGCGACGATACCAAGGCTATTGAGGAAGTTGTGGTTATCGGTTATGGCGGCTCCAAGGCACGCAAGGACCTCACCGGTTCGGTGGGTTCGGTGAGCGGTAAGCGACTGGAGTCAGTGCCTGTGACATCGGCTGCTGTTGCCCTCCAGGGTAAGATTTCCGGTGTGCAGGTTACTACCGTCGATGGTCAGCCGGGTGCCGACGTGCATATCCGAGTCAGAGGTGGTACGTCAGTGACCCAGAGTAACGAACCTCTTTATATTGTCGATGGTTTCCAGACAGACAATATCAACGATATTCCTCCATCCGACATTGCTTCTATCGACGTTCTCAAGGATGCCTCACTTACGGCCATTTATGGTGCTAAGGGAGGTAACGGTGTAGTTATCGTAACCACCAAGTCGGCTAAGGAAGGCAAGGTTCAGGTATCGTTCAACGGACATCTGTCAGTAAGCTCTCTTGCCCGCAAGCTCGACCTTATGAATGCTGCCGATTTCGTGAAGTATCAGTATCAGTGGCATGCTTGCAATGGTACACGTTCAACTAATGCCAAGTTCTTCAAGGCAAACTTCGGTAACCCCTACGACCTTGACATGTATGGAACGCTGCCCACACACGACTGGCAGGACGAGGTTATGGGCGAGAATCCTATCAGCTATTCTACCAACCTTAACATAGGTGGAGGTAGTGACAAGGTGAAGTTCAACCTCTCGCTCACCAACAGTGAGGATAATGGTATCATCCTTGGTTCTGGTGTGCGCCGCACCACACTCAACATGAAGACCAACGTGAAGCTCAGCGACAAGCTGACATTCCAGATTAATCCTAAGTTCACATTCCGTCGTGACGAGGGTGCCGGTGGTAACAACATCGGTACTGGTGGTATCATCGACGTGCTTCAGTATCGTCCTACCAACGGATTGCGCGAGTATGGATATATCGACCCTTCATACGCCGACCCCGACGAGGAGGAACTGTTCACCTATACCAATCCTAAGAACGACATCGCCATCAACCAGTTGGTTAAGCACACATATAACTACTCTACTGGTATCTCGCTCGACTGGAAACCCATCAAGGGACTCACATTGCGCACTGAGGGTACAATAGGATTGAAGTGGACAGACCAGAAGCGATTCTTTGGAGCGCTGACCAGCACAGGACAGAAGCATAACAACCAGCCAGTGGCTCAGTTGGACAACTCCTTCTCGCTCAGTTATATATGGACAAACACCGCAAGCTATAACTTCTCGCTGAAGGATGTTCATAACTTCTCTCTGCTCGCAGGACAGGAAATCCAGCACTCCGACAAGCGTTCGGAGTCGATGATGAACCGCTATTTCCCGCGCTCCTTCTCTGCTACAGACGCATGGAACAACATGAGCTTCGGTACACCTTATATTAATAGCTCGTCACTCTCTACTCCCGACCGCACGGCATCGTTCTTCGGTCAGGTGAACTATAACTTCGACCACAAGTACCTCCTCAGCGGTACGTTCCGTGCCGACGGTTCAACCAAGTTCGCACCGGGCAACCAGTGGGGTTACTTCCCCTCAATCTCAGGAGCGTGGGTGCTTTCAGAGGAGAAGTTCCTGAAGAACGTCAAGTGGATTGACATGCTGAAGATTCGTGCAGCCTTCGGTCTTTCGGGTAACAACCGTATCGACAACGACATGTGGCGCCAGCTCTATGCCATCAATACAACCGGCGGTCCCGGCTTTGGCGAGACAACACTCTATGGCGAGCAGTTCTACGGCAATGCCGGAGGTGCAAAGTTCACCAACCGAGACATCAAATGGGAGACAACCATCACACGTAACATCGCTGCCGACATCACACTCTTCGGCGGACGTCTGACCATCACTCCCGAGTTCTACTGGTACACCACCAAGGACCTTCTCTACAAGTCTGACATTCCTTCGGTAGTGGGTTACACCAGCCAGATGCAGAACATCGGACAGGTTACCACCAAGGGTATCGAGCTTTCTATCAGCGGCGACATTATCCAGGGTAAGGACTATGTATTGTCTGCCAACCTCTCTATGGGCTTCAACAAGAAGAAGATTGACAAGCTCAACGGTACAGACAATGTGGTATGGGACCAGAACGACCGCTGGAAGTCAGCATACAATGACTACTGTCTGAAGGTGGGCGATGAGGTAGGTCTTATCTACGGATTCGTATATGACGGACTTTACACTATGGACGAGTTCTACTTCGACCCTCTGAACAACTTCC
>CALZYS010000077.1 GCA_945830345.1 uncultured Prevotella sp. | reverse complement strand
CTATCAAGGTTGGCGCACCTACCGTAGATGGTGCAAAAGTAGTGTGTGAGGTGGTTAATCCCCTCGTTAAGGGTGACAAGGTTATCGTCTTCAAGATGAAGCGCCGCAAGGACTATCGCAAGAAGAACGGACACCGCGAGCAGTTCACCCAGATTGAAGTTAAACAAGTAATCGCTTAAATTTAGGAGGACTAAGAAATGGCACATAAAAAAGGTGTAGGTAGTTCTAAGAACGGACGTGAGTCAGCTTCACAAAGATTGGGCGTCAAGATCTGGGGTGGCCAGACCTGTATTGCAGGTAACATCATCGTGCGTCAGCGCGGTACTAAGCACAACCCAGGCAACAATGTAGGTATCGGTAAGGATGATACCCTCTATGCATTGGTTGACGGAGTAGTAAACTTCAAGAAAGGACGTTTCAACAAGAGCGTCGTTTCTGTAATACCAGTTGCAGAAGCCTAATTTTTATCAATTAAGATAATTTATTCCAAACAAACAACAGAGTCCCACGCCTCTCACGAGGTGTGGGATTTCTGCTTTTTATCGACATTATGTCTGCTTTTTATCGGTTTTCTCCTTATTTTTTCTTATTATACAACAAATAAATGTCTTTTTGCTTCGCTAAGTCATAAATATTTTGTAACTTTGCAGCATTTAAAAGGAATATCGTTTAATTAAACAAAAAGAATATGCTTACATTAAAGCTCATAACAGAGGAAACAGACCGCGTCATTAGCGGTTTGGAAAAAAAGCACTTCAATGGTGCAAGGGAAGCTATCGACAATGTGCTCGCTGTTGACAAGCGTCGTCGCGAGGCTCAACAGAAACTTGACAAGACCAAGCAGGAGGCAAAGCAGTTTGCCGCTCAGATTGGCGCGCTCATGAAGCAAGGTAAGAAAGACGAAGCTGAACAAGCCAAGCAACAGGTGGCTGCACTCAAGGCTCAGGACAAACAGCTTCAGGAGGACATGGATGCCGCTGAAAAGGAACTCACCGCCCTACTCTGCCAGATTCCTAATATTCCCTACGACGAAGTGCCCGAGGGAAAGGCTGCCGAGGACAATCATGTAGTGAAGAGCAATCTCAAGGAATGCGACGGCAGCGACACTGTAGGCAATTGGACAGTGAATCCCGAAAACAGCGAGGCTAAGTTGCCTCACTGGGAGTTGGCAAAGAAATACAACCTCATCGACTTCGACCTCGGTGTTAAGATCACCGGTGCAGGTTTCCCCGTCTATATCGGTATGGGAGCACGTCTTCAGAGGGCGCTCATCAATTTCTTCCTCGACGAGGCACGTGCCGCCGGCTACACGGAGATTATGCCACCTACTGTCGTCAATCAGGCTTCAGGGTATGGCACAGGACAGTTGCCCGACAAGGAGGGACAGATGTATCACTGCGAGGTTGACGACCTCTATCTCATCCCTACTGCCGAAGTGCCTGTAACGAATATCTATCGTGATGTCATCCTCGACGAGAAAGATCTTCCAATCAAGAATTGCGCCTACACCCAGTGCTTCCGTCGTGAGGCTGGCAGCTATGGCAAGGACGTGCGCGGTCTCAATCGTCTGCACGAGTTCTCGAAGATCGAGATTGTACGCATCGACAAACCTGAACATTCCAAGGAGTCACACAAGGAGATGCTTACCCATGTTGAGGGGCTTCTGCAAAAGCTCGAACTCCCCTACCGCATCCTTCTGCTTTGCGGCGGCGACCAGTCGTTCACATCTGCCATCTGCTATGACTTCGAGGTATATTCCGAGGCTCAAGGCCGCTGGCTTGAGGTATCGTCGGTCAGCAACTTCGACACTTATCAGGCAAACCGACTGAAGTGCCGCTATCGCCATGCCGAGGACAAGAAGATTGAACTGTGCCACACTCTCAACGGTTCGGCTCTTGCACTTCCACGTATCGTGGCTGCCATCCTCGAGGACAACCAGACGCCTGATGGCATAAAGGTGCCAAAGGCTCTTATTCCATATATGGGATGCGACATTATTAAATGAAGAATGAAAAGTGAAGAATGAAGAATGTCTGCGAGATAACATCCGCTGAAGGGTCTTACCTCATGTTAGACCTCAATATAATAAACAAGACAATATTATGAATAAAATAATCAAGAAAAAGCAATTCTCCGAGAAGGTTTACCTCTTTGAGATAGAAGCGCCTCTAATTGCCAAGAGTCGCAAGGCTGGTAACTTCGTTATTGTTCGAGTAGGTAACAAGGGCGAACGTATGCCTCTTACTATCGCTGACTCCGATGTCAACAAGGGCACCATCACTCTCGTCGTACAAAAAGTGGGACTTTCGTCCGTTAAACTTTGTTCACTCAACGAGGGGGATTATGTGACCGACGTTGTAGGCCCACTCGGCAATCCTACACACATTGAGAAGTTTGGCACGGTCATCTGTGCCGGTGGCGGTGTTGGAGTGGCTCCTATGCTCCCTATCATCCGCGCACTTAAGGCAGCCGGCAACCGTGTCCTCTCTGTTATCGCGGGACGCTCAAAAGACCTTGTAATCCTTGAGGATGAGGTTAGGGACAGCAGCGACGAACTGATCATCATGACCGACGATGGTTCATACGGCGAGAAAGGTGTCGTCACCGTGGGTATCGAGAAGTTTATCAATCAGGAACACATCGACAAGGTGTTTGCCATCGGCCCTCCCATCATGATGAAATTCAGTTGCCTGCTCACACAGAAATACAATATCCCCACCGACGTGTCGCTCAACACAATCATGGTTGACGGTACGGGTATGTGTGGCGCATGTCGTCTCACCATTGGCGGAAAGACTAAGTTTGTCTGCATCGACGGTCCCGAATTCGACGGAGCACTTGTGGATTGGGACGAGATGTTCAAGCGCATGGGAACATTCAAGCGCGAGGAACAAATTGAGATGGAGCACATGCAAGAGCACCTCAGCGGCGTAGAAGTAAAGGATGTGCCCGCCGACGATGACATCCTCCCAACATCTGCAACATCCACAACATCTGGTTCTTCCGGATTTTCCGGTACTCCCTCCATCGAATCCCTCACCGACCGCAACACAGAGTGGCGCAAATCCCTTCGCTCATCGATGAAGCCCAAGGAGCGCACCGCCATCGAGCGTGTGCAGATGCCCGAGCTCGACCCTGTATATCGTGCCACCACCCGCACCGAGGAAGTCAACAAAGGCCTCACCAAGGAGATGGCTATGCGAGAGGCTCAGCGTTGTCTCGATTGCGCCAAACCGTCATGTGTAGAGGGTTGTCCTGTCAACATCAATATCCCTTCGTTCATCAAGAACATCGAGCGTGGCGAGATTCTCGCTGCCGCCAAGGTGCTCAAGCAGACATCCGCCCTGCCTGCAGTATGCGGTCGTGTGTGTCCGCAGGAAAAGCAGTGCGAGAGCAAGTGTATCCATCTCAAGATGAACGAGCCCGCTGTTGCCATCGGTTATCTTGAGCGTTTCGCTGCCGACTACGAGCGCGAAAGCGGTCAGATGTCCCTGCCCGAGATTGCCCCTGCCAATGGCATCAAGGTGGCTGCCATCGGTTCTGGTCCTTCGGGATTGAGCTTTGCCGGCGATATGGCTAAGCAGGGCTTTGATGTATATGTGTTCGAGGCTCTCCACGAAATCGGAGGCGTGTTGAAATACGGTATCCCCGAGTTCCGTCTGCCCAACCGCATTGTTGATGTCGAGATTGACAACCTCAAGAAGATGGGTGTTCATTTCCAGACCGACTGCATTGTCGGCAAGACTATATCCGTAGAGGAACTTGAGGCAATGGGCTTCAAGGGTATATTCGTGGGTTCAGGTGCAGGCTTGCCCAACTTCATGAATATCCCCGGCGAGAATGCCATCAATATCATGTCGTCAAATGAGTATCTCACGCGTGTCAACCTCATGGATGCCGCTAATCCCGAGACGGATACTCCTATTAACCTTGGCAAGCACGTTATTGTTGTCGGTGGTGGTAACACCGCCATGGATTCCTGCCGTACGGCAAAGCGTCTTGGAGCTGAAGTGACTCTCGTCTATCGTCGTTCCGAACAGGAAATGCCTGCACGTCTCGAAGAGGTTAAGCATGCCAAGGAAGAGGGCATCAACTTCCTCTGCCTGCACAATCCTATCGAGTATAAGGCTGATGAGAAAGGTGCCGTATGCCAGGCTGTGCTCCAAGTGATGGAACTTGGCGAACCCGATGCCAGTGGACGCCGCAGTCCTGTGCCAGTGGAAGGCAAGACTGTCACTCTCGATGTCGATCAGGTGATTGTTGCCGTAGGAGTATCTCCCAACCCGTTGGTGCCCAAGTCTATCGAAGGACTTGAATTAGGTCGCAAGAATACAATTGCAGTAAACGAAGACATGCAAAGCTCTCGTCCGTCGGTGTATGCCGGTGGCGACATCGTTCGCGGTGGAGCAACAGTAATCCTCGCCATGGGCGACGGTCGCCGTGCAGCCAAGGCAATGGCAGAGAAGTTGAAATAAATGAACGGATTATATACCATCATATTGCTCATACTAAGCAACGTCTTCATGACGCTTGCTTGGTATGGGCACTTGAAACTCCAGGAAACGGGTGTTTCCGCCAAGTGGCCGTTGCTCGGTGTGATTGCGTTCTCGTGGGGAATAGCATTCTTTGAGTATTGCTGCCAGGTGCCCGCCAACCGTATGGGATTCGAGGGCAACGGCGGTCCGTTTAATCTTGTGCAACTCAAAGTCATACAGGAATGCATCAGTCTTGGAGTCTTTGCCGTGATTGCCAACATATTATTTCAGGGACAAAATCTGCATTGGAATCACATCCTTGCTTTCTTCCTGATAATCTGCGCAGTGTATCTCGTTTTTATGAAATGAAGAGTAAAGAATGAAGAGTAAAGAATGGCTGCGCAAACCGAACGCAGAGCCGAGCTTGCTCGAGCTATGCTAAGGTGAAGCCAGCCATCGACGAAGTCAATGAAGAGTGAGGAGCAGACGTTAGAGCATAAATTGACAAGGCGTTTTCAGAAGGCGCTTGTTGATTACCACCTCCTTGACGATGGCGACAAGATACTTGTCGGTTTGTCGGGTGGCAAGGACTCTTTGTGCCTGCTCGAACTGCTCGCCCGTCGTAGCCGTATCCATCAACCCTCGTTTTCGGTAGAGGCGATACATGTGCGTATGGACAATATCGAATACGCCAGCGACACCTCCTATCTTGAGTCGTTCTGTCATGATCTCGACGTTCCTCTCCACATAGTGACCACGAGTTTTGATGACACTGTCCCGACCAGGAAGCCCAAGTGCTTCTTGTGCTCGTGGCATCGTCGCAAGGAGATTTTCAATCTCGCACAGTCACTCCATTGCAACAAGATTGCCTTGGGACATCATAACGACGACATCATCCACACGGCCCTGATGAATCTGACATTCCAAGGGCATTTCTCAACAATGCCGGCTAAGCTTGAGATGAAAAAAATGCCACTCTCTATTATCCGTCCTCTCTGCCTGATTGAGGAAAGGTATATTAGGCGTTGGGCGGAACTGCGAAATTATGAAAAACAGATAAAACAGTGTCCATACGAAACGGTCTCCCATCGTTCTGACATTAGGAATATTTTTAGCAATTTAGAGCGTATAAATCCCGAAGCCAGGTATTCGATATGGAATGCACTTGAATCTGACATGAAATTAATTGAAAAAGCAACAGAATGATAATGAAAGGAAAAAACATACTATTAGCAGCTCTTCTCGTCTTACTGCCATCCTCAATGGATGCGCAGAAGAAGAAAGTCATATCAAAGACGAAGGCAAAGCCCAAAGTCAGTGTCGTTGACGCTGAGTTTGAAGAACGACTTGAGAATATGAGAAACTCCACGCAAAAGGTGATGTTCATCGACAGTGTAATAGTCAAGAAGTCTCAACTTCTCAGTTCATTGAATATTCCTGACGAAGCCGGAAGTGTTGAATCTTACAATAAGTTCTTCAACACCACTGGTCAGGCCAATGCAGTTGTCTATGTCAATCAGTTGAGAAACAAATGCGTGTTCTCGAAATTTGCCGATGGCGGTTGGGATCTCTATTCCAGTGAAATGATTGGAGGAAAGTGGTCGAGGCCCATACCACTCAAGGGGCTTGATATCCTTGGCGACGATGTGGATATCAATTGGCCCTTCATGCTTGCCGACGGCAATACACTCTATTTTGCGGCAAAGGGAGAGGAAAGCATTGGTGGATTCGACATCTTTATGACGCGATATGACGAAACGACACAGTCATTCCTCAAACCTGAAAACGTTGGAATGCCATTCAATTCCACCGACAACGATTATTTTTATATTGTTGACGAATACGACGGCATTGGGTGGTTTGCCACCGACCGCAACCAACAGGAGGGACAGGTGTGCATTTATTCCTTCCTTCTTAACGATGTGAGGGAAAACTATGTCGTGGATGATTATTCACCTGAGCAACTGCGGCAGCTTTCCGAGATTCACAGCATATCCCAAACATGGACAAGTGTCCATGCACGCAATAATGCTCTTGAACTACTGTCTGATGTTTATAAACGTAAGTTCACACAAAAGAAAAAAAATGACTTCACGTTTGTCATTAACGACAAGTTGACTTACACTACGCTCACAGATTTCCGCTCTCCAGATGCGGCTGAGAAATATGTGAATCTCAATGAACTTCTTCGAAAAAAGAATAAGCTCGACGCATCTGTTGATCGCGCCCGCATTGCCTATCCAACGGCAAGACAACCACAACGCGAGCAATATAAGAAGCAGTTACTTGCAGCCGAAAAGCAAAGCGAGAAATACGAGATTGAGATAGCTAATCTCACGAAAGAGATTAGAAGAATTGAGTTAACAAAACTTGGTAAATAACTTATAATAAATGTATTATGAAAAACCATATTGAAGAATCCGAGTTGATAATTAATGATGATGGTTCGATATTCCATCTTCATATTAAGCCCGAACAATTAGCGGATCGTGTTATTCTCGTAGGCGACCCGGGACGAGTGAATCTTGTGGCTTCACATTTCGACACATGCGAATGCGAAACGTCCAATCGCGAATTCCATTCCATTACAGGCACTTACAAAGGCAAGCGCATCACGGTGTTAAGCACTGGCATTGGATGCGACAATATCGATATAGTGCTGAACGAACTTGACGCTCTTGTCAACATCGATTTCACCACCCGCACTATCAAGGATAATCTCCGAAGCCTACAGATTGTCAGAATAGGAACCTGCGGAGGACTTCAGCCCGACACTCCCGTGGGAACATTCATCGCATCTGTCAAAAGCATAGGATTCGACGGATTGCTCAATTACTACGGGAAAAGGAATGAGGTGTGCGACCTCGAATTGGAAAAGGCCTTCACTGCCCATACCTCATGGCTGCCGCAGTTGCCGGCACCTTATGTGGCAGTTGCTGATCCTGAGCTTCTCAACCGCATAGCCGGAGATGATATGGTCAGGGGCATAACCTGTGCCTGCGGCGGTTTCTACGGTCCTCAAGGACGTAGGCTTCGTATTCCCTTGGCTGACCCCGAACTCAACAGCAAGGTAGAATCATTTGAATACCAAGGCCTGCGCATCACCAATTTCGAAATGGAGAGCAGTGCAGTGGCAGGTTTGAGCAGTATTCTTGGACACAAGGCCATGACTTGCTGCATGGTTTTGGCAAATCGCCGTGCACACAAAATGAACACAAATTACAAGAGTGACATCGACACCCTAATTCTTACCGTCCTTGACAGAATATGAAATTGAATGACAATATATGTGCCATGGCTACGCCATCGGGCGGAGCCATAGGCATTGTTCGTGTGTCTGGACCTGACGCAATTGGAATTGTTGACCGATTGTTCAGCAGAAATATCTCCGAGGCAAAAAGCCACACTATGCATTACGGCATCTTCGCTGATGAATCATCTGCATCCATTGACGACGTGATGGTTGGCATCTTCCATGCCCCTCATACATATACAGGCGAAGATTCTGTTGAAATATATTGTCACGGTTCAAGATATATCATGTCTCAGATTATACGTTGTCTCATAGAATCCGGTTGCCGTCAGGCTGAGCCAGGAGAGTTCACTCGCCGCGCCTTTGTCAACGGCAGGATTGACTTGAGCCAGGCAGAGGCAGTGGCCGACCTTATAGCCGCTTCGGGCAAGGCCTCACATGACATGGCTCTCGGACAACTGCGCGGAAACATCTCATCCGAACTCTCGGCTCTTCGCGACAAGCTCCTCAAGATGACATCCCTAATGGAACTCGAACTCGACTTCAGCGACCACGAAGAACTGGAATTTGCCGACCGCACTGAACTTCTCCAATTAGCAACCACTATACAACAGCGCATCTCTTCTCTCGCCTCTTCATTCCGCACGGGACAAGCAATAAAAGATGGAATCCCTGTGGCTATTATCGGCAAGACCAATGTCGGCAAGAGCACATTGCTCAATCGCCTTGTCGGCGAAGAAAAAGCCATCGTAAGCGACATACACGGTACCACACGCGACATCATTGAGGATACCATCGACATCCACGGCATCACATTCCGCTTTGTAGATACAGCGGGACTTCGCGCCACTGATGATGTCATCGAGCGCATAGGCATTGAGCGTTCATATTCCGCCCTATCCAAGGCTGCCATCGTCCTATGGGTAATCGATTCCATTCCAACAGACGACGAAGTGGACGATATAACCCAAAGATGCGAAGGCAAACAACTTATTATCGCAATCAATAAATCTGACAAACTGCAAGCTCCCAATCTTTCCCTTCCCTACACTACTCTATCCATCAGTGCACTTGAAGGCAACGGCATGGACATCCTAACAGAGTCGATATACGAAAAGGCTGGAATCCCCGAGATTGGCGAGAATGACGCCATCATCACCTCAGCGCGCCACTACGACTCCCTATTGCATGCCAAAGAGAGTATCGAAAGGGTCATCGACGGTATAAACATGTCAATCCCAAACGACCTCCTGAGCGAAGATCTCCGCCAGTGTCTCGAAGCCCTTGCCGAGATTACCGGTGGCATAATCACTCCCACCGAGGTGCTCAACAACATCTTCTCGCACTTTTGCATCGGTAAATAATGCCCTCATAGCCAACAGCATAATAAACAATTGAAGCAAGATGACGCACTCTTTGACCTTTGTGAGGAGGTTGTCCTCGGTGGCGACCTCGCGTCGCCACCGATGAAGAGAGGGAATGATTCTTGGATCATAGGCGTGTGATACATGATGTGACGCAAAACAAACTTGCTATTGTAGTGATGATGGTCATCACGGCGTTAAAGATTTCCTGACTGTAGGTCGGCGCGTGCAAAGTTACAACATTTTTCATTGCCGATGGTGCATTTGGGGCTTTTCACAGAGAGGTTAGGTCTTACATAAAGTAAAGACCCTACGGCAATCACTTGCCAACTGAATAGGGCAATCACTTGCCAACTGAATAGGGCAATCACTTGTCAACTGAATAGGGCAATCACTTGTCAACTGAATAGGGCATCCAGTTATGAACTGAATAGGGTATTCAGTTGAGAACTGAACAGAGCAATCAGTTAGGAACTGAAAGCTCTATTCAGTTTGCAACTGCGCGGGCGAGACTCCCACGCTCCCAGAGGCTGCGCAGAAGGAACTTTAATTTTTTAATTTCCGA
Source organism: uncultured Prevotella sp. (assembly GCA_945830345.1). GTDB lineage: Bacteria > Bacteroidota > Bacteroidia > Bacteroidales > Bacteroidaceae > Prevotella. The sequence goes on along the minus strand of CALZYS010000077.1, from coordinate 104 downwards.
TGAGCCCAAAGCTCATCGGACTACGGGGCACCGAGATATTCCATAATCCCCCCTCACTTGCCTCGTCGTGAGGTTCTGCTTATGGCGGAACAGTGAGTTGAGGG
>CALZYS010000076.1 GCA_945830345.1 uncultured Prevotella sp. | reverse complement strand
GCCGAGATATTGTCGCAGAAATACAATATCCTTGCCCTTGCATTCTTCACCGTGAGCCGATTCATCTGCACATGGTTCTTGAAATACGTACAACCAGGCAGACTGCTTATGATACTTGCCGTGATAGCAGCTTGCGCAACAGCGGGAGTGATATTGTTCACCGACCGCAACGGTCTGTACTGCCTCGTAGCCATCAGTGCCGCCATGTCGCTCATGTTCCCCACCATATACGGTATTGCACTGCGTGGCGTGGGTGAGAACGTGAAGGTGGGCGGTGCCGGATTGATTATGGCAATCCTCGGCGGTTCAGTCTTCCCGCCACTACAGGCTGCCATCATCGACATGAAGTTGTCATATCTCGGACTTCCTCCCACCAATGTGTCGTTCATCCTTGTCTTCATCTGCTTCGTTGTTGTTGCCGCCTACGGCCACAGGGCTTACATCCGACACAACATTACGCACAACTATGAGGAATGAGGGATGAGGAATGAGGGATGAGGAATTAGGAATGAAGCTAATTCCTAATTTTCTTAAAAGCGAGGTAAGCGATAACGAGCAAGAGGAGGGCGTAAGCTATGTAGGCAATTGTCTCGGTGGTCTTCACTGTTTGTGGGTCGAAGTTGAGGACTACCTTGTGGTTGCCCGGCTTCACCTTGATGGCTCGCAATACATAATTCACTCTTCCCACCTCTACCGACTCTCCGTCAACAGTGGCAGTCCATCCAGGATAGTATATCTCGGAGAATACCACCACTCCACCCTTTGAGGAGCGCACGTCGTATTCCGCACGATTGGGACCGTAGGCCTTTAGAGTAACAACACTCTCACCCTCTTGCTTAACACTGCCACCAAGAACGTCACCGAACTTCTTGTCAGCCACTGCTTCATGGCGCAACTGCATACTTGACAAGGCATCCAATTCCTTGTTCGCATTATCCACATACGTCACCTTATCCACCATCCACGCACTGCCATAGACATAGGGATTAGTGATGGGCACCGTCTGTCCGCCTTCAAGCGGAAGAATGAAATACTTGGCATTGAGCATGTTGAGCACTGGGAATATACTATCGCCATTCACCTTGGTCATATCTCCCTGAGCCATACTTACAGAAGAGAACACTCCATTCATCTCCTTATGCACATACTCATCCACCAATTCCTGATAGCGACGCAATTTGGCTGGATGGTATCCACCAATACTGTTGACATAATAGGATGTCTCATTCTCATTGAATGTGCTCTTCGACAGATTAAGTACACGATAGCCCAATGACTTGTCGTTAAGGATGAAGTTGATACTGCCATCCTTACTTACAGGTTGATCCTTAACACTCGCCTCAACAAACATCTCATCGTTGAGATAGCGCTTGTTGACAATCCAAAGGTCGAAGAGACAGAGCACAAGCACAAGCCCCACAAAATACCTTGCCTGCAGTTTGCCACGCAGGAAAAAGAACATCAGCACACATCCTGCACAGATGATGAACATCGAGCGTCGGCAGTCGGCAGTGAACACAGCCTCGCGCATCTCGGTGAGATTGGCAAAGAGCGGTGCCAACTGATCGGCAGTTGCTCCGGCAAATGCCTGTCGCTCCTGGGCGGATATATAGTCGAACATGCCAGGGAATATGTCAAACAAGAGGCACACACCAGCAGTGAGTGCGAAACAGATAAAGAGATATTTCTTATTACTCTTTATATATTCAGGCTCGTCGATAATCTTCTTTAATGCCAACATGGCGAGCAAGGGGATTGTAAACTCAGCTATGACAAGGATGGAAGCCACAGTGCGGAACTTGGCATACATCGGCACATAATCGAGGAAGAAATCGGTGAACGGCATGAAGTTGCGTCCCCATGACAAAAGCACCGACAATATCGTGGCAGCAAGGAGTGCCCACTTCATCGGACCTTTTACGATAAAAAGGCCAAGAAGGAAAAGGAACAGCACGAATGCACCCACATACACAGGGCCACTTGTCATCGGTTGGTCGCCCCAATACTGCCCTAACTGCTGATAGATATACACATAGTTGTTGTCGGCTTTCTCCATAGCCACCTCACTGCGCGAAAGAGGCACCGATGCACCACCCTTGGCATTGGGGATGAGGAGGGTGAGAGTCTCGTCGATACCATAGCTCCACTGAGTGATATAGTCGCGGTCGAGACCGCTACTTGTCTGGTTGGCGGAATTAGCCTTGACGAGTTCGCTCTTGCCACGCATAGACTCCTTACTGTACTCCCATGTATGATAGAGGTTGGAGATATTTATCATCACACCTATCAAGGCTCCTGCTGCACACACGCCAGCTGCCTTCAGGAAATGACTCATCTGGTGCTTGCGTATGGAATCCACAAGGAATGCTATCACCATGGCGATGATGACAAAGAGATAATAATAAGTCATCTGCACATGATTGGCCTGCACCTCAAGGGCAGTGAATATGGCAGTCAAGGCAAGTCCCCACAGGAATTTTCCCCTATAGGCAAGTATTATACCAGCAATCATCGGCGGCAGATAAGCCAATGCCATCACCTTCCAATAATGTCCGGCAGCAATGATAATCAAGAAATACGTACTGAATGCCCATATCACCGAGCCCAACGCTGCCAAAGTCTGACGGAAGTCGAAAGCTCTGAGCAGGATATAGAATCCAAGCATATAGGCAAAGAGATACCACACATAGTCGGGCAGCCAGAGGTGATAGGCATCAGCCACTGCATGCAATGTGTTCATACTCTTATACGAGGGAGCACTCTGGTAGGTAGGCATACCGCAGAATGCGGAGTTAGTCCATCGGCATATCTCTCCGGTCTGCTTATTATACTCCGCAGCATCCCTGCCGAATCCCGCTCCTGCGGCAGAGTCGTGGCGATAGAGAATTCGTCCCTCAGTATCGGCGGGGAAGAAATATGCAAACGACAAAACTACGAACAACATCACTGCCAACAAATCGGGCAAGCATTTCTTAAATGTACTCATTCTTTTCAATGTTTTTTGTTTTCGGGCACAAAGTTACAAAAAAAATACGAATAAGTGGTGTCAAATAAGGATTTTTTAGTACCTTTGCACAAAAATAAAACAAAAGACGCATGAAGATAGGTATAATTATCGCGATGGACAAGGAATTCCGTCGCATAAGTGAGTTGCTCGACGGCTTGAAGACCGAGGAAGACGGAGGCAGGACTTTCGTAACGGGAAGTCTTGGAGACAACGAGTTGGTGCTGCATCAATGTGGCATCGGCAAGGTGAATGCCGCCGTGGGAGTGAGTGAGATGATACGCCGATATAGTCCCGACCTTGTGGTATCTACAGGTTGCGCCGGAGGCGGTCGCACGGATATGGAGGTGATGGATGTGGTGGTGAGCACCGAATTGGCATATCACGATGTATATTGCGGCGAAGCCATCGGCAAGACGGTATATGGCCAGGTGCAGGGCATGCCGGCACGATATACCTCTCCTGCGGAACTTGTGGAGAAAGCCAAGGCTGTATCACCGCGAGTACATGCCGGATTGATAGTAACCGGCGACTGGTTTGTTGACTCCCGCGAGAAGATGCGCGAGATAGTAGGTCATTTTCCAGAAGCAGCAGCCGTAGATATGGAGTCTGCGGCAATAGCCCAGACGTGCCATATCTACGGCATTCCGTTTATATCGTTCCGCGTCATCAGCGACATTCCCCTCAAGGACACCAATGCATCCCAGTATCATGATTTCTGGAATACCGTTGGAGAAACGTCGTTTCAGACCACGAAGGAATTCTTGTTAAGAATTAAAAATTAAAAATTAAGAAAAATAGTATTACTGCGTAGATTTATATGCAGAGACATATTCTCTTAATTCTTAATTATATAAGTTATTTGCTCGCTTTCTTGCGCTCGTTGTGATCAAGGATAGTCTTGCGCATACGCATGCTCTTGGGCGTTACCTCCACGAGTTCGTCCTCCTTGATATATTCAAGCGCCTCTTCGAGTGAGAGTACAGTGCGTGGCACAATACGCGCCTTGTCGTCTGAACCGCTGGCACGGGTGTTGGTCAACTGCTTCGCCTTTGCCACGTTCACCACGAGATCGTTGTCGTGTACATGCTCTCCAACCACCTCGCCTGCATACACCTCGTCGCCCGGGTCGATGAAGAACTTGCCGCGGTCCTGCAACTTGTCGATTGAATAAGCGTATGCCGTACCGTTCTCAAGGGCAATCATCGAACCTGCCACACGCCTTGCGATGTCACCCTTGTATGGCTGGTATTCCTTGAAGCGATGAGCCATGATAGCCTCACCCTGAGAGGCGGTAAGCACGTTGGTGCGCAATCCGATGATGCCTCGCGAGGGAACGTCAAACTCGATGTTCACACGGTCGCCCTGCGACTCCATGGATGTCATCTCACCCTTGCGGCGAGTGACCATGTCGATCATCTTAGATGCAAACTCCTCGGGCACGTTGATAGTCATCTCCTCGATAGGTTCGCATTTCTCACCATTTATCTCCTTGTAAATCACCTGAGGCTGTCCCACCTGCAGTTCGTAGCCCTCGCGACGCATTGTCTCGATGAGCACAGAGAGATGGAGCACACCACGTCCGCTGACCACCCACTTGTCGGTGGAGTCCTCAAACTGGCTCACTCGCAAGGCGAGATTCTTCTCCAGTTCCTTTTGGAGTCGGTCGTTGATATGGCGAGAAGTTACAAACTTGCCTTCCTTGCCGAAGAAGGGCGAGTCATTGATAGTGAAGAGCATCGACATAGTGGGTTCGTCGATAGCGATAGGCGGCAGAGGTTCGGGATTCTCGAAGTCGCAGATGGTATCACCAATCTCAAACTTCTCAAGTCCTATGATGGCGCACACATCGCCACACTGCACCTCCTGCACCTTCTTGCGACCCATACCGTCGAATACATGCAGTTCCTTTATCTTGGTTTTCTCGATCTTTCCGTCACGATGAGATATAGAGATGTTCTGTCCCTCCATGAGAGTTCCGCGGTGCACGCGTCCCACAGCGATACGACCGGTGTAGCTCGAATAGTCGAGCGACGTTATGAGCATCTGCGGTGTTCCCTCAATCACCTTTGGGGCAGGAATCACCTCAACGATCTTTTCGAGCAGATAAGTGATATTGTCTGTGGGCTGCTTCCAGTCCTCGCTCATCCATCCGTTCTTGGCAGAGCCATACACCACGGGGAAGTCGAGTTGGTCCTCAGTGGCATTGAGCGAGAACATGAGGTCGAACACCATCTCATACACCTCCTCAGGGCGACAGTTGGGCTTATCCACCTTGTTCACCACCACAATAGGTTTGAGTCCTATCTGCAGGGCTTTCTGCAGCACGAATCGTGTCTGCGGCATGGGACCCTCGAAGGCATCCACAAGCAGCAGGCATCCGTCGGCCATATTGAGCACACGCTCCACCTCGCCACCGAAGTCGGAGTGTCCCGGAGTATCAATGATATTGATTTTCGTTCCTTTCCAGTTGATGGATACGTTTTTCGAGAGGATAGTGATACCTCTCTCACGCTCCAGGTCGTTGCTATCCAATACTTGTCCGCTGAGGTCCTGTCCGTCACGGAAGAGGTTGCCCGCGAGCATCATCTTATCTACCAGTGTCGTCTTACCATGATCGACGTGGGCAATAATTGCTATGTTCCTAATATCTTGCATCTTTTCTACCTTTATAAACAATCCCGCAGACCATTCGGCGTGCGGGATTGATGTTTTTCAGCTTCCTACTTACTTACGGAGTCCGAGAGCCTTGATAATCGCACGATAGCGATTGATGTCGCGGTCGTAGAGGTAGTCGAGCAGGGCGCGACGCTTACCTACGAGCTGGGTCAGGGATCTTGCAGTAGTATAATCTTTACGGTTCTTCTTCAGATGTTCCGTCAAGTGGGAAATACGGTATGAGAACAATGCTATCTGGCTCTCAGCAGAACCAGTATCAGTGTTAGACTTTCCGTATTGTCCAAAGATCTCTTGTTTTTTTGCCTGATCTAAATACATAGACTTTAATTAATTAATAATGTTAAAAATACGTTGTTTTGCAAAATGCGGGTGCAAAGGTACGAATAAAAATTAAGAATTAAGAATTAAGAATTAAGAAAATATGTTTAAGTGGCGGTATTTAACGTTATTTAACCGACCTGCACTATTTCTCTTAACTCTTAATTCTTAATTCTTAACTCTTAATTCTTAATTATTTAATTATCTTACAAGTCTTATTGCCTTGCTTGATGATATAGAGTCCCTTGCCATTAAGCTTATCAACCTGCATACCATTGATATTATACACCTTGGCAGGAGTATTGGCATTATCCATATCAACGCCCTTGATACCTGATGTATTCACGTTGACAGGATTTGTATATACTGTAAGGTTGGGGAACTTCTCATTGAGCATAGCACAAACGATATTATCTATCGATGCAGATAAATTAAAGGTGGTGACACCGTCATTCACGAAATACTCGTCATCTACATAGAGTTCCTCACCTGTGAGTTCGCCGCTGTCCTCATCATACCAAGGCTCACCTACAAACCAACGATATATAGTGGCAGTTCCGTCAACCTCCTTCTCTGACGAGAGGTCAACCACGCCGTCATTCACGGTGATGTCAATCTTGTCCTGCTCACCATACTGGTATTCCTGATATTTTCCAGGCACAGGCAATGTACTGAAACGGAACTTGTTCTTGTCGATATGAAGCACTGCCAATTTGCTCGACTTCGAAAGGTCGATTGTCTGCAACTTGTTGTTGCTCAGGAAGAGCTGGTACAATTCCGGCAGTTTGGTGACGTCAATGCTCTCAAGAACATTACCCGAAAGATTGAGGTCATACAGATCCTTGTTATTCAGTGTAACATTCTCCAACTCATTATTTGAAAGATAGAGCAGTCGAAGATTTGTGAACGGAGTGGCATCAAATGACTTCAGTTTGTTATCGTTCATTGAGACAAGAACCAACTGGTTGCCGTATTTAGAGAGGTCAATACTTTCGAATGCATTATTATTGAGCTTAATCTCTGCCAAATCCTTACTGTTAGGCAACTTGATGTCCGAGATGCCGGCATTGTCGATATTAGCAAGCACCAGTTTGGTCATATTTGTAAGATCAACATCAGCCAACTTAGCATTAGTGAGGTTGAATACATACAAGGGAGCATCTGCCTCGTATGCATATACCGCACATTCACCACCGGCATGAGTCTTAACGGGGAGAGTGACGAGATTATTATCCACAGCGTAAGTCTCTACGGATACGCCTCCACCCTTCCAGTCAATACATATAGTAATAGGAGCGGAAGCACGCAGGATCATCGTAGCCTTACCATCCTCAAGAGTCTTGAATGTAGCCAACTTATGCGATGGCATATCGGCAGCCTCAACGGACGAAGTCTTCAGCGTCAATCCGGGGAATGACGGGTTGGTCATCTCGCAATAAACCTTCTGTCCGAATATCGGTGAGAGGAAACGAGTCATACCATTATTGATGGTATAGTCAACACCCTCGGTCAATGCTGTTCCATCGGCCTTCTTCCATACATATACGGTAGTGCCATTCAGTCGATGGTCTTCCAGGTCGATACCAGGAGCGAGAGTTGCAATTTGCACGTCTTTCTGCGGAGCATAAGTAAACACGTCAAGTCCTTGTAGCAAAGGCAGAGTAGAGAAGTTAAGAGCGTTCTCTTCACACTTGAATTCTGTGAGAGAATTCGTCTCGGGCAGAACAATCTCAAAAATCTGGTTGTTTGATATGTCGCACTTGGTCATCAAAGTCATATAGCTGAGATTAACCGAAGTGAGACTGTTTTGACTGAGATTAAGAGTTTCCATATTATCCGCATCCTTTAGCGACAACTCCTCCAGCATATTGTTGCTGAGGTTGAGGTTGTGTATGGTACCCATGTCATTAAGTGTCACGCTGAACATTCCATTGTTTGAGAGGTCGATGTCCTGCAGGAAGTTCTTCTGGAAATAATCGTTCACTCCACGTATGTTGAGTGACGCGAAGTTGTTGCCGTTGAGCACAAGACTCTTCAATCCCTTGTTATATCCAAGGTCTATACTAAAGAGGTTTGTACCCACAAGTGACAGATATTGCATTGAGCGCAAATGGCTGAGATCTATACTGCTCAACTTCATGCCGTCAATTCCAAGTGCATTCACTTGGTCGTCCTGCTCCACATACACAGTAATTGTGCCAAGAGCACTATGGGTGTTCACATTATTCTCGGCAGGTATTGTCTCTGTCGTAGCCGTGTATTCCTTCTTCACACCGTCACCGAAATCCACATAGAATTTCTTTGGGTTGGAGTCAGAGGCACCAGCCACTCCCACCTTAAGCTTGACATCCACCCCATTGCTGCTGACGGGTGCAGAGAGAGAGAATGCAATATCGGGCTTACCGAAGTCCTCCACAGTCCTAACCCTGAAGTTGTTTGTTCGCAGAGGCAGATAGTCGAGCTGTAGGTCGGGGAACATGTCATTGGCAAATGCCAGATACACCTTCAGTCCATCTTCGATTTCCTTCAGCAGCGTAATCTTTCCATTCTCATATTTATAATAGCTCTCGTCAAGAAGGGTTGTGGTGAGTTCGGTCTCATCCACTACATACATTGCGAATGTGGTGGTTGTGCCCTCGCGCAGCACCTTGTCCGAGAGGTCGATCACGTCGCCCACCTTATATGTGGCTGCCACTGGCATATTGCGCTGATAGTAGTCATACTGACTCCATGTGCCCTGAGGTTCGGGCAATGTGGCGTATGTGAAGCAGTTGTTGCGCAGAATGACATTCACAAGGTTACGGTTTTTCGACAGGTCGATATTCGTCAACATATTGTCGGCGAGATAGAGCTGCTGCAAATAGACATTATTGGTGAGGTCAACCTCTGTGAAATTATTACCGGCTGCAAAGAGATATACCAACGAGCGGTTGTTAGTCACGTCGAGCTTCTTGAGCTTTGTCTGTGTACCCTGTCGGTCGGCATAGAACTGCTGTAGGAAGTCAAGTCCACTGAGGTCAATCTCCGAAATATTTGTATCACTGATATTGAGGATCGTCAGATTCGGGTTCTTGCTGATATCCAGCGAACTCAACTGTGTTCCGTCGAGCGAGAGTTGCTGAAGATTAGGACAACCGGAAGTATCAAGAGTCTTGAGTCCCTTACATGCGTATGCATCGAATGACACGATGTTTGGATAGTCAGAGAGGTTGAACGACGGGTCGAGATTATCTGTCTGTCCTATTGCAAGCAACTGCAAGTTGGGCTTGTTGCCGCCAATCTTCAGAGGCGACACATTGAACGGGTTGTCTGCTACAGTGATATACTGCAATGCCGACTGGTTGCTTAGGTCGAGAGCCTCCAACTGGTTATGGTCGAGGTTGAGATAATAAAGATTTGGCATGTTTGCCATCTTGAGCTGCGAGATATAGCATCCCTCGAAGTTGATGACAGCGATGTTCGAGGCATCTCCATAAATCTTCACCACACCATCGCTTCCGGGAGTACATGTATATGTCATACCCCCACTCCATGTCTGCGTTTCCTTGTCGAAAGAGGCCAAACCAAATTCCTGCTCTTCCAATCCGGCACCGCAGTCAATGTCCAAATAATCCGTTTCGTCCTTGAATCCTCCTACGAAGATTGTCACAGACGAACCACCAGAGGCTTGCGCCACAATAGTCTTAAATTCTATTATCGGCTCATCATCTGCCGCCGTCACTGTCTGGGGCAGGCATAGCAATGCTCCCACCAAGGATGCAA
>CALZYS010000075.1 GCA_945830345.1 uncultured Prevotella sp. | reverse complement strand
TCGTAAGGTCGTCAAGCGTCACTGGACTTACACCTGTGATGAAGACACGCTCGATGGATGAGTCGGTTCCTGATTTAATTGTATCGAAGAATGTGCGCAGGTAGCCAGTGCCATGCGTCTCCTTTCGGTATTCTTTTTCACGAGCGGCATCCGAAAGGATGTTGTTGGTGAAGTGATCATATTCGTCGATGAAGAGGTATAATTTCTGTCCTGCGTCAAGGCATATCTTACATAGATAGTCGAGTTGTTTAACAGCACCATCTTCCTTAAGCATTTCATCTAAACAAGTAGAAGGCAGCAGATGGGCGTATCTTCTGCAGAACATGGTGAATTCTATTCTGCAATGTGCATCCATCGCACTTCGGTAATTGCCAAGGTCTGCATCGATGACTGCAAAGTTGAGGTTCAAGACAAGATACTTGTTGCGATTGGGCGTTGGGTTCTTGCCTATATACAGGTCGCCATAAAGTCGCTCAAACTTGTCTGCCGCATTTATGTCATAATAATGACGGAGCATCGACATGGTGAGGCTCTTGCCAAAGCGGCGGGGGCGGATAAAGAAGAAGTAGCGGTTGGAGTTCTCAATCTTCTCTATAAATCGAGTCTTATCGACATAGTAATAATTGTCTTCGCGAATTGCCACGAAGTTCATCATGCCGTAGGGAATGCCCTTGGGTTTTCCTGTTGTATTTAGTTCTTTCATACGAAATTATACCAAGTTGTCTTTTATTTACGTGCAAATATACGATATTTTTTTCGATTTGCCCTAAAATATTATCATTTTTTAATATTAATAGACAATAGTGTACATAAATTATTAAATGTTATTAGTTTTCTTCTCTTTAATATAATAACGTTCATTATTTAAAAATATAGAACTGCCATTGTCAAAATGATTTAAATAGACAATCTTATATCACTGATGTTTCGCGGATGTTATCGCATGATGGTGGTCAGACGTGACGCTGGAGGAAGATGCTGTGGTCGATACAGGCAGGAAGTTCCTCCTTGTAGTGAGTCACCATGATGATTGTTTTGTTGCGACGGCGGCTAAATGCCTCGATGACATCTTTCACAAGTCGGCGGTTACGGTTGTCGAGACCATGTAGCGGCTCGTCGAGGATAAGCAGCTGTGGATCCTTGACGAAAGCCCTTGCCACGAGAACCAAGCGCTGCTCGCCACTTGAGAGTCGGAGGAACGAGGTGTTCTCCTTGCCCTCAAGACCGAATATCCTCATCCAAAGGCGACATATATCATACTCGCTCTCGTCGGGTTTGGCATACAGACCGACGGTGTCCTTTAGTCCGCTCGCCACAATCCTGATGGCAGGGATGTCGCGATGGTAGGAGCGATGCATCTCGGGCGACACATATCCAATGTGCTTCTTGATGTCCCAAATGCTCTCGCCCGAGCCACGTGGATTGCCGAAGAGCGAAATGTCGCAGGCATAGCTCTGTGGATTGTCGGCGCACACGAGCGAGAGTAATGTACTCTTGCCGGCACCATTTTGCCCACTCAGAGCCCATCGCTCACCATTGCGCACTGTCCAATCAAGTTCCTTGAGGATGGTGCGCTCGCCATATACTATGCTCACCTTGTTCATGCCCACAACCTCATCGCTGTTATAGTCGTTAGATTTGTAGGGCAGGTTGAGGATGGTCTGCTCCATTTCCTCATCGAGCACTCTCGTGGGGTTGAGCTCACGATTGGCGACATATTCCTCTCTTGTCATCTTTGTTCCCACACGCATGTCCTTTACCTCCACCACGTGGGTGATGAAGTCGGGGATATCGTCGGTCTTCGACAATACAAGTACCACTTGCAGGGAGCGTTCCTGGGCAAGAGCCGTGAGAAGATCACGTAGTTGGTCGCGTGTCTCGGTATCGAGTCCGATGAAGGGATTGTCCATGATGAGCACGCGAGGGTCGGTGAGCAGGGCCTTGGTGAGTTGGTATTTGCGCAGCTCACCGCTCGACATGAGTATGAGATACTTGTCCATGAGGTGCTCGATATGGAATAGACGGTAGAGATGGCTCTGGAGTTGGCGTCGTTCGGGAGTGTCCTCGCCCGCCATGAGATAGGCCTTTTCCAGTTCGCTGCCCACGCGGGGTGTCTCCTCGTCAATCTCCTGCTGGTTCCAGCGTTGCTGCAGGAAATATGAGCCGTCGCTGTCGCCGTAGGAGTCGCGGAATGTGATATACTTGATGTTGTCGGCAGCAAGCGGTTTGGTGCTTGGCGAGAAGTCATACTGCGGTTCGGTCATGATGAGCGGATGACGACCAATGAGTATATCAACGAGCATCGACTTGCCTCCGCCGTTGGGACCTACTATTGCCATGTGCTCACAATCGCACAGTTCAAAGTCAACAGGCTCTGCCATTCGCCATTCCGGCATCCTGGTCACGCCTTTCTCAATCTTAATTATCTTCTGCATATCTAAATTCCTAATTCCTAATTCCTAATTCCTAATTCTTAACTCTTTCCTTATTCTTATTCGCAAAGTCCTTCCAACTGGAGTAGTGCTTGGCACCAGTCTCGGGTCGGCTCATTTGCAGGAAATGGCAGTAGGCGGCACCGAGAGCGTCGGTGGCATCCATAAACTTGCACATCTCGCTCGCGTCCAACTTCAACAGGCGTTGTAGCATCCCGGCCACTTGCTCCTTCGAGGCTTGTCCTTGTCCGGTTATAGCCATTTTGATTTTCAGGGGGGCATATTCGTGGATGGGTATGCCGTGATGTATGGCGGCAGCAATAGCTGTACCCTGGGCACGACCGAGTTTGAGCATCGACTGCACGTTCTTGCCGAAGAAGGGGGCTTCGATAGCCATCTCGTCGGGCAGGTAGGAGTCGATGATACCGGTCACACGTTCGAAGATATGACCGAGTTTGAGATAAGGGTCGGGGAATTTTCTCAGGTCAATGACTCCCATGGAGATCATCTCTGCCTTGTTGCCCACAACCTTAATCAGTCCGTAGCCCATGATATTGGTGCCTGGGTCGATACCGAGTATTATCTTTTCCATATTCCTTTGCGTGTTATTGTTGCCGGAAGACTCTCGTTGCCGTATCTGTCGATGGCAGTCACCGCATAATGCACGTCAAATAGGTTTCGCTCCAAGGGAAGAGTGATTTCATTTGCGGATATGCGCACTGCTATGAGATTGGCGGGATTGGAGATGTCAACCGGTGAATCGTATGACATATATATATTAAATAGGTGGGAGTCGTTGTCTGATGCCTGCCATGAGAGGCGTGTGTTGCTGTTGGTGAGTATGATGTTGACGGGAGCTGCGGGGGGCGTGTTGTCCTGCCATGTCATTGGGGGGACAAGGGCAGGATAGCGGTTGAGCTCGTTGCATACGAAGTCATACACTCCCTGCACGTTGTCAAGCAGGAACTTGCAGCGGAAGAAGGCATGCCCGATGCCCTCTGAGCGGAGGAAATAGAGTTGGCGCCTCACCATATCTATCGTCCAGTTGCCTTCGCGGGGCGAGAGGAAATATATGCCTAAGCCCGAGGATATGGTCCTGCCGTGGGCATTCTCCTTCCAGTCGGCGGCAAAGGGGAAGAAGTGGTTGCCCTTATAATACATCATCGGATAGAGCTGGTCCATGAGTCCGTCGCGCAACCATCCCTGGGCGTCTTGCGCCACGGTGGTGTAGGCGTTCCATCCGTTGCTGCGATAACGGGCGAGGTCGTCATATTTACCTAATGGCGAGCAGCTTATCTTCACCCACGGCTTGCTTCGCTTCACCCTCATATTGACAGCCCTTACTATTCTCGTGATATTGTCCCTGCACACAGGAAGGGCTGAAGCACGCAATTTCTCCTGTTCGGGATAGCGGATATAGTCGAGGTGGATGCCGTCGATGTCGTAGTTGCGTGTGATTTCATCGCAGATATCTGCAATATATTGGGCTGTCTGAGGGTTTTCGGGACGCATATATCCATCCTCGCCAATACGCTTCACAAGTCTGCGATGCTTAGAATTAAGTTGTCGGCATCCAAGTTTGTTCCACTTGCCCACGGGAATTGCCACTACCCATGCATGCAATTCCATGCCACGGCGATGACATTCGCGGATGGCGAAGGCGAGAGGGTCGTAGCCAGGCGACTTGCCGGGAAAGCCCGACATACATCCGTCCCACGGTTCGATTGCCGATGGATAGATGGTAGTGGCTCTTACCCTTGTCTGCAGCAGTACGGTATTGACGTTTGCCTTTTGTAGTCGGTCGAGAATGTCGGTGAGCTCCTTTTGCTGTTTTCTCGCGGATGCAGCCGACTGGGCATAAGAGTGTGGCCAGTCGAGTCCGCCTATGGTGGTGAGCCACACCGCCCTCATTTCGTGCTTGGGGTGGGATATATCCTGTGCCATAGCCGAAAAAGGGCAAAATATGGTCAATAAAGTAATCAATATGTGGTAAAATCTCATATTTTTCTTAAATTTTGGTGCAAAGTTATGATTTTTTTTTCATATATCAAATATAATTGTTACTTTTGCACGAAAAATAGCTAATTTATAGATTTATATCGTAAATGATAACATTTATTTTGAGCCTTTTGGCTCTTGTCTTGGGTTATTTCCTGTATGGAAAGTTTGTCGAGAGGGTATTTGGTCCCGACGGCCGTGAGACCCCTGCGGTTACGAAAGCCGATGGTGTCGATTTCATGGTGCTTCCCAATTGGAAGATATTCATGATTCAGTTTCTCAACATTGCTGGCACCGGTCCTATCTTCGGAGCCATTATGGGAGCAAAGTTTGGTCCGTCGGCATATCTGTGGATAGTGCTCGGATGCATATTCGCCGGTGCCACCCACGATTATCTCAGTGGTATGATATCACTGCGCAATGGTGGAGTGGGGTTGCCGGAAATTATCGGCGACACTCTTGGCGAGAAGACCCGCAAGTTGATGCTTGTGTTCTCAGTGGTGCTCTTGGTGATGGTTGGAGCGGTATTTGTGTATAGTCCCGCCGAAATCCTCGACGACATGGCAGGCACAACCACCATGTGGATAATCATTATCTTCGCTTATTATTTCATCGCCACGATGTTGCCGGTGGATAAGGTGATAGGTCGTATTTATCCGCTGTTTGCCTTCTCCCTGCTCTTTATGGCGGCAGCGTTGATGGTGGTGCTCTTTGCCAAGTGGCCTGATATTCCCGAATTATGGGACGGACTGGGCAACAAGGCTCTGACGGTAGATCCATCATGGTCGAGCCAACTCTTCCCCTGTCTTTTCATCACCATTGCCTGTGGAGCCATCAGTGGTTTTCATGCCACTCAGAGTCCGCTGATGGGTCGCTGCATGAAGAGCGAGCGCATGGGAAGGCCTATCTTCTATGGAGCGATGATCACCGAGGGAATCGTGGCATTGATATGGGCTACGGTGGCGTCGTATTTCTTCTATGCCGAACCGCAGCCTGGCTATCAGCTTATCACCGAATTCAGCAACAACGGTTTTGCAACATCTGCCCCCAAGGTGGTGAACATCATCTGTAATGACTGGCTTGGCGTTGTCGGAGGCATACTTGCCATGCTCGGTGTGGTGGCTGCCCCTATTACCAGTGGCGACACTGCCTTGCGCTCGGCACGACTCATCATTGCCGATTTCATACGAGTTGAACAGCGCACAATCAAGCGTCGCCTGCTCATCTCGGTGCCCTTGTTCCTATGCTGCATAGCCCTGCTGTTGTGGCAGGTGGAGAATCCCGACGGATTTAATGTCATCTGGCAATATTTCGGATGGAGCAATCAGACACTCTCAGTGTTTACGCTATGGGCAATCACCGTCTATCTGTTGAGAAACGGCAAACCGTATTATTTCACTCTTATTCCGGCACTCTTCATGACTACTGTGTGTGCCACATTCCTCTTTGTGTCGAAGCAGGCCTTCGGTATGCCTGAGCGTGTGGGCTATATCCTTGGAGTTGTGGTGTTGATGGTCGCTATAGGATGGTTTCATATATTTGAGTCTAAATACAAGAAAAACAATAAATAATCGTGATTATGAAAAGAATTTATTTAGTTTTAATCGCAGTGATGGTCACAGTGGCTGCACATGCGCAGTTTGAGGCAGGCAAATACTATATTGGCGCTTCGCTCTCGGGTGTTGGATTGAGCTATAATGGCTCAGAGAAGAGTTCGTTCGGACTCCAGGGAAAGGCTGGTTATATGTTCGACGACAATCTTATGGCGACTGCACAGTTGGAATGGGACAAGAAACATGAGCAGCCTGCATTCTTCAAAGCTGGTGTAGGTTTGCGTTACTATATTGTTCAGAATGGTCTCTATCTTGGCGCACAGGCCAACTATGTTCATGCAGGCAACGCATTTGATGACTTCCAACCTGGTATTCAGGTGGGGTATGCTTTCTTTTTGAGCAAGACGGTTACAATAGAGCCTGAAATATACTACGACCAGTCGTTTAAGAGCCACAGCGACTTTAGTACTGTGGGAATCCGAATTGGAGTGGGAGTGTATCTTTAATTAGAAATTTGAAGTTAGAATATGCTGAAAGTAGAAGAACTTGTTGACAGACTGATAGATCTGTCATTCGCCGAGGACATCGGCGACGGCGACCACACCACGCTCTGTTGTATCCCCGAGGACGCAATGGGCAAATCGAAACTCCTTATCAAGGAAGACGGAATATTGGCTGGAGTGGAGATTGCCAAGGAGGTGTTCAATCGCTTCGACCCCACCATGCAGGTGGAGGTGCTGATTGGCGATGGTACAATGGTGAAAAAGGGTGATGTGGCAATGATAGTCACTGGTAAGGTGCGCTCGCTCTTGCAGACTGAGCGCTTGATGCTCAACATCATGCAGAGAATGAGCGGTATTGCCACCATGACATCCAAATATGTAGAGCGTTTGAAAGGCACTCACACCCGTGTGCTCGACACCCGCAAAACCACCCCAGGTATGCGTATGCTCGAAAAGCAGGCTGTGAAGATTGGAGGCGGATGCAACCATCGCATTGGTCTCTTCGATATGATTCTGCTCAAGGACAACCACGTTGATTTCTCAGGTGGTATTGCCAATGCCATCAACCGCTGTCATGAATATCTCAAGCAGAAGGGACTCGACCTGAAGATTGAGATTGAGGTGCGCAACTTCGACGAACTCAAGCAGGCTATGGATTGCGGCGGTATCGACCGTATCATGCTCGACAACTTCTCTGTTGCCGACACCAAGAAAGCCGTTGAGATTGTAGGTGGAAAGTATGAGACGGAGTCGAGTGGCGGCATCACCTTCGACACTCTGCGCGACTATGCTGAGTGTGGCGTGGATTACATCTCTGTTGGTGCCCTCACTCATTCGGTCAAGGGACTCGACATGAGCTTTAAGGCGGCGGAGTAATCGCTTTGCGACTTGTCGCAAAGCGAAATTAAAATATTAAAGAATTTAAGAATTAAAGTTGCTGCGCGTAATTTAAGTTTTTATGAAAAAGACAATATTATTTTCTTTGGCCTTTTTTGCCGCAAGCGTTACAGGCTTTGCCTGCACCAACTTTATTGTGGGCAAAAAGGCGAGCGTTGATGGGTCGGTGATGTGCAGTTACAGTGCCGACGATTATGGTATGTTCCAAAGTCTGGCTCACTATCCCGCAGGCAAGCATGCCAAGGGCGAGATGGTGAAGATATTCGACTGGGACACGAATGAATATCACGGTGAGATACCACAAGCTGCCGAGACCTGGAATGTGATTGGTAATATCAACGAGTGGCAGGTGACTATCGGTGAGACTACATTCGGCGGACGCGAGGAGATGGTGGATTCCACTGGTATCATCGACTATGGGTCGCTTATCTACCTTGCCCTCCAACGTTCAAAGACAGCTCGTGAGGCTATCAAGGTGATGACCACTCTTGCCGAGACATACGGCTACAACTCGGGTGGCGAAACCTTCACCATCTGCGACCCCAACGAGGCGTGGATTATGGAGATGATGGGCTGTGGTGCCGGCAGTAAGTCGGTGGTATGGGTGGCCCTGCGCATTCCCGACGATGCTATCTGCGCTCACGCCAACCAGAGTCGTATCCGCACCTTTAACCAGAAGGACAAGCAGAACGTGATGTACTCGAAGAATGTGGTGAAGTTTGCCCGCGAGAAGGGATGGTTCAATGGTAAGGATGCCGACTTCAGTTTCTGCGACACCTACGCCGCTGCCGACTTTGGAGGACGTCGATTCTGCGAGGCTCGCGTGTGGACATTCTTTAATATGTATAGCGACGACATGGCACAGTATGTGGATTATGCCGCAGGCAAGGTGGCAGATGCCAAACCGATGCCTCTGTGGATTATGCCCAACCGCAAACTCAGTGTGCACGACATGGAGATGGCGATGCGCGACCACTATGAGGGCACTCCCTTCGCCCTCGACAGTGACATAGGTGGCGGTATTTGGGATATGCCTTATCGTCCTACTCCGCTCCAGTTCAAAGTGGATGGCAAGAGCTATTTCAACGAGCGTCCTGTGAGCACCCAGCAGAGCGGATTCGTGTATGTCAGTCAGATGCGCTCATGGCTTCCGCGCGAGGTGGGCGGCATATTGTGGTTTGGCAATGACGATGCCAACATGGTGGCATTCACTCCAGTGTATTGCTGCACCGCTGAGGCTCCACGTCCATACAACACTCCCGGTGCCGACAATATCACGTTCAGCATGGACAATGCCTTCTGGGTATGCAACTGGGTGAGCAATATGGTTTATCCCCGCTATGCGCAGATGTTCGGCAGTTTGCAGACTGTTCGCGATTCGCTCGACAACTCTTACTTTGCTGCTCAGTCAGAGGTGGAGGCAAAGGCTCTCGAACTCTCCAAGACCGACCGTCAGGCTGCTGTAGATTATCTGTCAAAATACACCTCCGACAAGGCCGACCAGATGCTCGACACATGGAAGAACCTCGCCACCTATCTCATCGTGAAGTACAATGACATGGTGGTGAAAGAAGATGTCAACGGCAAGTTTGTCCGCGACAAGTTTGGTCTTGGCAAGCGTCCCACTCGCCCTGGCTATCCCGAGCGTTATGCCCGTGAGCTTATCAAGCAGACAGGCACAAAGTTCGAGGTGGGGAAATAATAAGTTACAGAGATTGAAGTATTCGCTCCGCTGTTCGTCCGTCCCATCGGTCGGGAATAGCGGAGCGTTTATATTTGCCCGCAATGATGTCGGCAAGTGTAGAGGTCAGGAGGCATGCGTCGCTGCCCACGAGAGTATTGCTGCCTATGGTGACAGTCTCGATGTGCTCGGTGTAGTCGTTGAGCGTTATGCAAGGCACCGAGTTGAATGTAGCTTCCTCCGCCACATTGCCCGAGTCGGTTATTATTCCCAAGGCATGGGATGTGAGATAACCGAATTCAAGATACGACATACTATCCACTAAACGTATAGGCGAAGATTTAGACAATAGTGGCGAGATAGCCTTCGACGCAAGAAGGTGTAATGGGGCAATCACTGGGATGTTGCCTGCTTCCTTCTCTATTGCAGCCACCATTTGCTCTAAGAAGGCAGAGTCTGAAATAAGTGCCTTGCGATTGATAGTCAACACGAGATACTTGTCGATACCGTCGATGCACGATGGACTGCGGAATCGGGCATGGTTATGTCGCAAGGTGTCGATGAGCAGGTTGCCCACCATGTATATCTTGTTCAGTTCCGCTCCCTCGCGTGTGGCAATACTGTTGGCATTCACTCCCGCGGTGAACATCAAGTCACTGAGTCCGTCGATTACGAGGCGGTTGATTTCCTTCGGCATGTTGATGTCAAACGAGCGAGTTCCTGCCACGAGATGAGCCAGGCGCTTGCCTCGCTTCTTGCTCACTATCGCCACTGCCATGGTGGAGGCGAGGTCGTCGCATACGATGACAGTGTCGGTGGCTACGGTGTCGAGATAATGGTCGAATGCCGACATCACCCTGCCTGTGAGTTCGTTGATACTCTCACAGTCAACACCGAGGAACACGTCGGGGTGGG
>CALZYS010000074.1 GCA_945830345.1 uncultured Prevotella sp. | reverse complement strand
AAAGGTAATCATTTATTTCGAATTATCCAAATCTTCGCAAGGCTTGCGGCAAAAATATTATTCTTCTGACTGCAAAGCGTCACATGTCACATGGGATTTTTGTCGTTTTTCCGTTTCTGAGAGAGCTATATATTATATTTATATATATAATAAATTTAATTATTAATAAGGTACGCGTGTTATTATATATAGAGAAGAAAAATATTGAGAAGAAAAAAAGATAATGAAGAATAAAAATAATGAGAAGAATTAACAGATAATGAAGAATAAATATATTAAGAAGTATAATAATCGTGGATTTTGCTTTTTAGGAGATACACCCCCCTATAAAGCAAAAAACGACAAAAATCTCATGTGACATGTGACGCTCTACCTTCGTTTTACCTCCGAAGTGTCACTTTTCCCTATATAGCAAAAAGCGAAGGTACAGCGAAGGTAGAGCGAAGGTATATCGAGGCTGATGCCTCGAAATTAAAGGATTAAAGAATTAAAAAAATAAAGAATCAAAGGGATGGTCATGAGGTCCGGGCGTCATCTGCCTTGTCCTTGGGAAGGACGAGATTGAGCACTACGGCACACAAAAAGACCACTGCAACCGAGTTTTGTGCGAAAACGGTGTTGATAATGTCGGGGAATATCTTGAACATGTCGGGAGCGGAGGTGAATCCGAGTCCGATGCTGAGCGACAGACTGGCGATAATCATGTTGCGCTGTGAGAATCCGCAACGTGCCATCATGCCAAAGCTTGCGAAGACGATGCTTCCGAACATCATAAGTGTGCAACCGCCGAGGACGCACTGCGGGATAGTGGCCAATAAGGCTCCTATCGGTGGGAAGAGTCCGCAGAGGATGAGAATAACGGCTCCGGTGGCGATGGTGAAACGGTTAATTACCTTCGACAAAGCTGCAAGACCCACGTTCTGCGAGAACGACGTGATGGGAGTGCAACCGAATAGGCCCGAGATACAGCTCACGATACCGTCGCAAGCTACGGAGGCTCCCATCTCCTTCTTCTTCACTCCTCGGCCTAAGGCTCCCGAACAAAGAGCCGACGTGTCGCCGATAGTCTCAGTGGCTGAGACGAAGTAGATGCATATCACGGCGAGAATGGTGTCGAGATGAAACTCGGGGGTGAAAGGCATGAACGAGGGAAGGGCTACGATAGGCATGTCGTTGATATTGTCGAAGTTCACCATCCCCATGCATAGGGCAAGGATATATCCGGCGATAAGACCGACGAGAATGGAGAGCGAGCGCAACATGTTCTTGCCGTAAATGAGAGTGACAAGACATACGAGCAATGTCACCGAGCCCACTATCCAGTTGTCGGCACTGCCGAAGTCGGCTGCTCCCTGTCCGCCTGCAAAACTGTTGGCTCCGATGGGGAGCAGTGACAATCCGATGGCTGCCACCACAGTGGCTGCCACGATGTGCGGTATGAGTTTCGTCCATTTGTTGGGGAAGAGTCCTAAGCATCCCTCAACAAGTCCACCCACGATGACGGCTCCCATGAGAGTGCCCATGCCCTGTGTGGAGGCTATCACTATGGCAAGCGAGAGGAAGGTGAACGAGATACCCATCACAATGGGCAGTCGCGAACCTATTCGCCATACAGGATAGAGCTGTATGAGAGTGCCTATACCTGCGATAATCATGCAGTTCTGGATAAGTGACGCACTGATGCCCTTGTCGATGCCCACGGCACTGGCAAGGATGATGATAGGGGTGATGTTGGCAACGAACATCGCGAGGATGTGTTGCAGACCGAATGGCAATGCCTGCCTCAGAGGCACTCTGCCGTCGAGATTGTATATGCTGCTCATGATCTGAATTTGATGTCTTGTGTGGCGTAATCCATTGATTCGAGTATTGCTATAGACTCAAGGTGATAGCCCGCTTCGCGAAGTATCTGTCCGCCCTTCTGCTGACCTTTCTCTATGGCTATGCCGATGCCTACCACCTCGCCGCCAGCCTGCTTGACGATGTCGATGAGGGCAAGGCATGCCTGTCCGTCGGCAAGGAAATCGTCAACGATGAGCACTTTGTCGTCGGCAGTGAGATATGGGCGCGACACAAACACGTTGTTGTGGCGCTTGTGGGTGAACGAGTATGCCTGCGACACATATTTGTCGTCGGTGCAATTGGCTGTCTCGCCTTTTTTGGCGAACACCACCGGCACGTCGTAGAGGTCGCCGAGGAGCATGGCAATGGCAATGCCGCTCGCCTCGATGGTGAGAATCTTAGTCACTTGTTCGCCGCGGAACCTGCGCTTAAACTCATAGGCTATCTGACGGATGATGTCAACATCAATCTGATGGTTGAGAAAGTTGTCCACCTTCAGGATATTGCCCTCTTTGATAATTCCGTCTTCTTTGATTTTCTCTTCAAGAAAGTTCATTGTCGCTCTGTTTTTTTAATTATTGGATGTAACGTGTGATTTATAAAGCTGCAAAGTTAATGAATATAATTCTTATATGGATAAAACACGCAATATTTTTATGCCATTTTAACAAATGAAGAGAAATTGGCGGATAATCGATGAAATGTTTGGTGGTTTGGGAAATAATGCGTAATTTTGCACGAAAAATATTAGAGGAATGAAGAAAAAGATACTTTTTGTGTGCCTTGGCAATATATGCCGCTCGCCGGCTGCCGAGGGAATAATGAAGCATATAGTGAAGGAAGAGGGTAGGGAAGATGACTTCTTTATCGACTCTGCCGGAATTGGTCCGTGGCATGTTGGCGAACTGCCCGACTCGCGAATGCGCAGACATGGTGCCGCCCATGGATACAACTTCAACAGTAGGGCGCGACAGATAAGCAGGCAGGACTTCAAC
Organism: uncultured Prevotella sp.; assembly: GCA_945830345.1. GTDB lineage: Bacteria > Bacteroidota > Bacteroidia > Bacteroidales > Bacteroidaceae > Prevotella. The sequence goes on along the minus strand of CALZYS010000074.1, from coordinate 7,510 downwards.
GACTTCGACCTTATCGTCGTTATGGACCACGAAAATTATAGGGCTGTGTCGTCGCTTGCTCCTAATGACGAGGCAATGGACAAGGTGGTGATGATGGCCGACTATCTGAGGCATCACCCTGGAAATGCGACAGTGCCCGACCCCTATTATGGTGGCGACAAGGGCTTTGAACTTGTCATCGAATTGCTTGAGGATGCTTGCAGGCAGTTATACCTTGAGCAAGTCGGTGATGACCATGTCACTAACATATAATCCCTGGCGGGACAGGCGGAGGCGGTCTTCTTCATTAATGAGAAGGCCGCTTTCTTCGTATTGTCGCGACTGGCTGAGCAGGTAGTCGTGGAGTTGGGTGCCGAAGCGTGATTGCAGTTGGCCGAGGTCTATGCCCTCACAAGTGCGCAGTGATAGCATCACCATGTCGTTGTATCTCTCGGTGATGTCGAGAGTCTCGCGCTCGAAGGGCAGATTGCCTTTTTCCACCTTTTTAATATATAAAGACAAGTCGGAGACATTCCATTGGCGGCTTGTGATGTTGTATGAGTGGGCGGCAGCCCCAATACCCATATATGGAGTACAGTTCCAATAATTGCTGTTGTGAATGGCGCGACGTCCGGGGAGAGCGAAGTTGCTTATCTCATAGTGCTCATATCCGGCAGTGGCAAGTCGGTCGATGAGATGGTAGTACATCGCGCGAGTCAGTTCATCGTCTGATTCCTCCACCTTTCCCTCTTCGAGCAAGCGATAGAGCGGAGTGCCTTCCTCATAAGATAGGCAATAAGCCGAAAGATGTTCCACACCGAGGCTGAGGGCAGCCGTGATGTCGTCATCCCATTGTTGGATGGTCTCATCGGGAAATCCGTAGATAAGGTCGATACTGATATTGTCGATGCCAGCAGCCCTGAGGTTGCTCACCGCACGTCTTACATCATCAGCACCATGTCGGCGGCGTAGGAAACGAAGTCGTGAGGAGTCGAATGTCTGTGCCCCCATGCTCACACGATTGACGGGAAGAGAAGCAAGCATGGATGCAAACGCAGGTGTGACGTCGTCAGGATTGCACTCGATTGTGACCTCGGTAGCATGCGAGCAGTCGATATGCGAGAAAAGCCGTTGCAGCTGTTGGGCAGACAACGTGCTTGGAGTGCCGCCTCCGAGATATACCGTCTGCCATTTTGGGTCGCAATAACCGGAGCGCATGTCGAGCTCGCGGCATAGTGCCGACACATATTTTTCCGCCATATCGGAGGAGGTGGTGGAGTAGAAGGCGCAATAGATGCAACGCGACTTACAAAAGGGAATATGAACGTATAAACCTGCCATTTTATCTGAAATTTGCTGCAAAAGTACTAATTTTGTTTAATAAATCAAACATTTTTGCCTATTTTGTTTGCATATCTCGCGAAAAATGTCTAATTTAGTCGCCGTTATAACTCAGAACCTTTATAGTATTCACTAAAAACGTAAAAAGATATGAAAGTATATCAGACGAGTGAAATCAAAAACATTGCACTGATTGGCAGTGCGGGTAGCGGCAAGACAACACTTGCCGAGTCAATGCTTTATGAGGCCGGCATCATCAAGCGCCGTGGCTCAGTGGAAGCTAAAAATACCGTGAGTGACTATTTCCCCGTAGAGCAGGAATATGGTTACTCAGTGTTCTCAACCGTGTTCCATGTGGAGTGGAACAACAAGAAGCTCAACATCATCGACTGTCCGGGTTCGGACGACTTCGTGGGCGGAGCCATCACTGCGCTCAATGTGACCGACCAAGCCGTGGTGCTGATCAACGGACAATACGGTCCTGAGGTGGGAACACAGAACAACTTCCGCTACACGGAGAAATTGAAGAAGCCGGTAATCTTCTTGGTCAACCAGTTGGATAGCGACAAATGCGATTTCGACAATATCATCTCTACCATGCAGGAGATTTACGGACCGAAGTGCGTTCAGATACAATATCCTATCTCCACCGGTCCGGGATTCAACTCGCTCATCGACGTGCTACTCATGAAGAAGTATTCATGGAAGCCCGAGGGTGGAGCACCTATCATCGAAGACATCCCCGCCGAGGAAATGGACAAGGCAATGGAGCTGCATAAGGCTCTTGTGGAGGCTGCCGCCGAGAACGACGAAGGCCTGATGGAGAAATTCTTCGAGGAAGAGACTCTGACAGAGGACGAACTGCGCGAGGGTATCCGCAAGGGACTCGTGACTCGCTCGATATTCCCCGTGTTCTGCGTATGTGCAGGCAAGGACATGGGTGTTCGCCGTCTGATGGAGTTCTTGGGCAATGTGGTGCCGTTCGTAAGCGAGATGCCTAAGATTCACAATACACGTGGCGAAGAGGTGGCTGCCGATAGCAATGGTCCTACATCTCTCTATTTCTTCAAGACAGGTATGGAGCCCCACATCGGTGAGGTGTCGTATTTCAAGGTGATGAGCGGAAAGGTGAAGGCTGGTGCCGACCTCTCTAATGCCGACCGCGGAAGCAAGGAGCGTGTAGCTCAGATATACGCTTGTGCAGGAGCCAACCGTCTGCCTGTTGACGAACTGTGTGCCGGTGACATCGGTTGTACGGTGAAGCTTAAGGACGTGAAGACCGGCAATGCCCTCAACGAGAAGGACTGCGACTGGAAATATGACTTCATCAAATATCCTAACTCCAAGTATTCTCGCTCTATCAAGGCTGTCAACGAGCAGGAGATGGAGAAGCTGATGGCTGCACTCACCAAGATGAGGCAGGAAGACCCGACATGGGTTGTCGAGCAGTCGAAGGAATTGAGGCAGACAATCATTCATGGACAAGGTGAATTCCACCTGCGCACGCTGAAGTGGCGACTCGAGAACAACGAGAAGATACAGGTGAAGTATGGCGAACCTAAGATTCCTTATCGCGAGACCATCACCAAGCAGGCGCGAGCCGACTATCGTCATAAGAAGCAGTCGGGTGGTGCAGGACAGTTTGGAGAGGTTCACCTGATAGTAGAGCCGTATGCCGACGGTATGCCCGACCCGACAGTGTTCAAGTTTGGCGGACAGGAGTTCCGTATGAATATCAAGAGCCGTGAGGAGATCGACCTGGAGTGGGGCGGCAAGCTCGTATTTATGAACTCAGTTGTCGGTGGAGCCATCGACACACGATTCATGCCAGCTATCCTCAAGGGTATTATGGAGCGCATGGAGCGCGGACCGCTGACAGGCAGCTATGCCCGCGACGTTCGTGTCATTGTATATGACGGAAAGATGCACCCTGTTGACTCCAACGAACTCTCGTTCATGTTGGCTGCACGCAATGCCTTCGCAGCAGCCTTCAAGGAGGCAGGACCCAAGATCCTCGAACCGATCTACGATCTTGAGGTGTATGTTCCCGCCGACTTCATGGGTGACGTGATGAGCGACCTCCAGGGACGTCGTGCCCTCATCATGGGTATGGACAGTGAGGCTGGCTATCAGAAGCTGCAGGCAAAGATTCCTCTGAAGGAACTCTCCAACTACAGTATCGCCCTGAGCTCAATCACAGGTGGACGTGCTTCGTTCACTACAAAGTTTGCAAGCTACGAACTTGTTCCGAACGATATCCAACAGCAGCTCATCCAGGAGCATGAGGCTGAGGAGGCTGAGGAATAAGAGGCTCGGAAGATATTTTATGGTCAAGGAACGTCCAGCTCTTTTCTATACGTGTGCCTTGGTTATAGGAGTCCTTCTATATTCCAAATGGCCTTTTATTGCTGGTTTCCTTGACCTTTTGACAATCGCCGTCGCAACCGTTGTGGTTGTGTCGGCGATTTGTTGTTTTGTAATTAAGGCCGGACTGCGTAATGCATCCATCACAGTGGCGATGATGGTGTCGGGAATGTTGTGTGGGGCGGTGTTGTGTGCCGTACACGACAGAATTGACATTGGCCCTGGCAACGAATGGAAAACCAATATCACCAAAGGAGCAGCCGCAGTGAGGGAGAAGGTGGCGGACATATATATGGCCAACGGACTTGAGGGCGACGAACTGGCGGTGGTGGCGGCAATGACACTTGGCGACAAGCGGCACATCGACCGCAATCTGCGCAATGAGTATTCAAAGGCGGGAGTGGCCCATGTGCTCGCCTTGTCGGGCACTCATCTTGCCATTCTCTATTTCATCTTCATGCTTGTCGCAGGACGTGGCAGTGTGGCGGCACGATTTGTGGTGGTGGGCACAATATGGGGGTATGTGGTGATAGTGGGAATGCCTGTGTCGGCAGTGAGGGCTGCGATAATGCTCAGTATGTTCACACTTGCAGACGTGATGAGGCGAGGATACGACCGTATGGACGTGCTTGTGACCACCGTGGCAGTGATGATACTCATCGAACCGAGGGTCGTGCTTGATGTCGGATTCCAACTGTCTGTGATGTCGGTGGGGGCGATAGTTGTTATTTGTCCCTTGCTCAACGGATTGCTGCCGTATGACTTTCACAAGCGTCATCATCGCCTGTCAAAGATATGGGGAATGGTGTCGGTGGGTATTGCTGCACAGATAGGCACAGCTCCGCTTGTGGCATATTATTTCGGCACATTGCCTTGCTGGTTTGTTATTTCCAATCTTGTGGCTGTGCCATTGACCACGGTGTTGCTTTATGGGGCAGTGGCCATTGTGGCATTGTGGCCTTTGCCCTTGCTTCAGCTATGGGCGGTAAAGGCTGTGGGCTTTGTGGCATGGGTTATGAATGTGGTGCTCGGATATATCGCCAATCTGCCATTTGCGGCTATCGAGGGAGTGAGGTTGAGCGTGCTTCAAGTGGTGATATGCTATATAATGACAGCTGCCTTGCTAAAGATAATTACATATATACAAATAAAAACTTAGAATAATGTTAATTTAGTAAAAATACAAAGAAATATTTAACTAAATTAGACCAACTTATTAAATTTTGATGTAACTTTGCAGCCATGAAGAAGTCAACAATTTGGATTATAGCGATAATAATGGGATTCTCGTTCCTTGTGCTGCTCTATCTGCAGCTCTCTTACATCGAGGAGATGGCGAAGATGAAGAAGGAACAGTTTGACGAGTCGGTCAACAGGAGTCTCTATCAGGCATCGAGAAATCTCGAAGTCAACGAGACCTTACGCTATCTTGAGAAGGATGTCAACGAGACTGAGCGCAGGGCTTTCAGGCAGGATTCGGTGTCGTTTCATGGCGATTTCAACAACGGTACGGTGCAACATTCCCACCAGTATGCAGTGGCAGGTAAGGACGGTACGATATATTCATCATTCCAGTTGAAGACCATCACCACCAAGCCCTCCACCATCCCCAAGGCGATGATACTGAGGTCGGACAAGAACTCAATCAACGAGGCGTCGAAGTCGTTGCAGGAGATAGTGAGAAACAGATATGTCTATCAGAAGGCATTGCTCGACGAGGTGGTTTATAACATACTTTATACTGCGAGCGACAAACCGCTGAGGGAGCGCATCAACTTTAAGTTGCTCGACCAGGACATTAGGGCGGAACTGCTGAACAACGGAGTCAACATACCCTATCACTTCACGGTTTCGACATCCGACGGCAGAGAGGTGTATCGTTGTCCCGACTATACCGAGGACGGCTTGCCCTACACCTATTCTCAGGTGCTCTTCCGCAACGACCCCTCCTCGAAGATGGGTGTGGTGAAAATCCATTTCCCCGACATCAACGGATATATCTATTCGAGCGTGCGCTTCATGATACCCTCGGTGGTGTTCACCCTCGTGTTGCTCATCACCTTTATATTCACCATCGTGGTGATATTCAGGCAGAAGAGATACACCGAGATAAAGAACGACTTCATCAACAACATGACCCATGAGTTGAAGACACCGATAGCAAGTATCTCGCTTGCGGCACAGATGCTCAACGACAATAGTGTGGGTAAGAGTCCCGCAATGCTGAGTCACCTTGGTGGAGTGATCAATGATGAGTCGAAGCGACTGAGATTCCTCGTGGAGAAGGTGCTGCAGATGTCGATGTTCGACCGTAAGAAGGCGGTGTTCAAGAAAAAGGAGCTCGACCTCAACGAGATGGTGGAGAATATCGCCAACTCGTTCACGCTGAGAGTGGAGCACACGGGTGGTAAGATATACACCGAGATAGAGGCTATCGACTCGGCGATATACGTGGATGAGATGCACTTCCAGAACGTGATATTCAATCTGTTGGACAATGCGGTGAAATACCGCAAGCAGGACATGCCGCTCGACATATATATGAAGACGTGGAACGACGACCAGCACCTCTATCTCTCGATACGCGACACGGGTGTGGGTATCAAGAAAGAGAACCTGAAGAAAATCTTCGAGAAGTTCTACCGAGTGCATACAGGCAACCTGCACGATGCCAAGGGATTCGGACTTGGACTTGCCTACGTGAAGAAAATCATCGACCTGCACAAGGGCACAATCCATGTGGAAAGCGAATTCGGCAAGGGAACGAAGTTCACCATCACGCTGCCGGTTATTAAGAATTAAGAATTAAGAATTAAGAATTAAGAATTAAGAATTAAGAATTAAGAATTAAAATATTAAAGAATTAAAGTATTAACATATAAAAAACGAAAAGATTATGGAAGACAGTTTGAAGATTCTTCTTTGTGAAGACGATGAAAATTTGGGAATGTTGCTGCGTGAATATCTTGCAGCAAAGGGTTATGAGGCAGAGCTTTGTCCCGACGGCGACGCTGGCTATAAGGCATTCCTCAAGACCAAGTTTGACATCTGCGTGCTCGACGTGATGATGCCTAAGAAGGACGGATTCACCCTTGCCCAGGAAATCCGTAGCGCAAATGCCGAGATTCCAATTATCTTCTTGACAGCAAAGACACTGAAGGAAGATATCCTCGAGGGATTCAAAATCGGTGCCGACGACTATATCACAAAGCCTTTCTCGATGGAAGAACTCGTGTTCCGTATAGAGGCTATCCTGCGCCGAGTGCGTGGAAAGAAAAACAAGGAGAGCACACTCTATCACATCGGCCGATTCACCTTCGACACACAGAAGCAGTTGCTCGTTATCGATGACAAGCAGACCAAGCTTACAACCAAGGAAAACGAACTCCTGGCGTTGCTCTGCAGTCATGCCAACGAGATTCTGCAGCGTGACTTCGCCCTGAAGACCATCTGGATCGACGACAACTACTTCAACGCGCGCTCAATGGATGTGTATATCACCAAGTTGCGCAAGCACCTGAAGGACGACGACCAGATTGAGATCATTAATATCCACGGCAAGGGCTACAAGCTCATCACTCCCGAGGAAGAGTAGGTCGCTCGCTTAGGAACGAGCGAGATTAAATAATTAAAAGATTAAAGAATTAAAGTTGGTCGTACCACTGAGTACACGACTTTAATTCTTTAATTTTATGGAAAAACGTTATAAATACAGACGGATATTTATATAAAACGTTAATTTTGAAGCAAAAGTGCAAAAAATATTTGGTGGATTAAAATAAAATGAGTACCTTTGCACCGCATTTTTGCAAAATAACATTAATTT